>CAIYHK010000037.1 GCA_903925985.1 uncultured Actinomycetes bacterium | reverse complement strand
TGAAGATGAACTTGTTTCCTAGGAGTTCAATCTCATCAACATCCGGATTATCGCTACCCAGACTCAAAACTTCGGTTACACGAGACATATTTGTTGTGACCTTAAAGATCCCACCACGGCTACCAAGTTCGCCCTTGAAATACAAAGCACCTAGGTGGGTCCCGATGAAGTCGATGCTGTTGTACTGCAATCCAAAAGGACTACTGGAGATTGACACTAATCCCGACGGGGTGCCATCAGTTCGGTAGAGACGATCGCCTGAGGAGTCGTTTGCCTTGATGTAAACAAAATTATTAACTGCCTCAAATCGCGACCAACTGTCCCCATCAACATTGGCATCAACAATCATCCGAGTCCCCGCAGCAGTGCCATCAGATACCCACGGCTCAAAACCGTGGTCTCGGGTCCAAGCGTTGAAGTAGACCTTTCCATTGACTGCGAGAAGATTGCTTGGGCGCGCGGATTCCGCGCCTTCCCAGATGTCTTTCACTAATTTGGCAGAGGCTGCACCCTGCTCATGTTTCCAGAGTTCAATGCCGTGCTGCGCGTCGTAGGCGGTGAAGAACAGGGTGTCGCCCGCTACCGCATGATTGAACTCTCCGTATGGCGAAGAATCTTCACTACGTGGCATGGTGTTGCGCGCCAAGACAGTGATTTGAGACCTATTCACCGGCGAGATTCGCACTGGCACGACACCGTTTATCGGATCTTGGTATGACGACACAAGCCGCCCACCAACCAACTTCAGGGGAATTCCCCGGTCTCGTTGGGCTCCATCGTCAGCTTGGGGAGCGACGCGTGTGGCTGCACCGCCAGTGATGGGCACCCAGTAGTTGACCGTGCCCTCTGGCCAAGCATTGGCACTGAAATAGACACGACTGTTGTTCGCAGCCACCTCAATTCCATTCACTGTGAAGTCATAAGCCCAGTAGGGAAATGTGGTGAGTTTTTCAGGGGCTAGGCCACGCTCGCGAATAACCCACAGTGAGGTCTCGGTAAGGGAATCAATTGTTGTGAAGAAGAAGTGTTCGACGCCCCCGCTTACGACGGTGCGACCCGTCCGAATGTTGATTTGTTCACTAACCAGCGCTGAAAGATTGGTCACACCCAATCTGTCAAAACGGTAGAGCTGATATTCACCAAATTCGTACACCGTTGAGTACACCGCATCGTCTGCTTCGAAGCTCCCGCCTGGGAAGTTCCAAGATGCTTCCTGATTGAACGCAAGGTTGTCCCAGGTCCAAACAACTCCGTTGTTGTCGATGATCACGATCAGGTCATTAATTCTCAGTGGCTTGGACCAGTAGACAAAATTTGTGGGCTGATTGAGTTCATTCACAACTTCAGTCGTGGATCCATTGGTACGCAGAAGTCTGTAGCCAACAGACGTGTATCCGATGAAGTATTGATAGCCATCTAATTCAACAAAGTTATGAGGAAACGATCCTTCATCACTACCTGGATAAATCTCAGTACCACCCACGAGAGAAGTTGACGCGGCCGTACCTGACGATTTATAGAGTTCGCCGTTCTCTGTACCGCGCGGAGCGGCACTAAGCAGTGCGACATTAGATCGTGTTGGGTGGTTGACAGCTTCCTCTAGAACCAAGGTGTCTGAGATTTTTTTGGTTCCCCCAGTAGTGCCATTTGATGCCCAGGTACCGCCTTGCCAACTGGAAAACCACACATTGCCGCCAGCAACATAAAGATTTGAGATGTTCGTTGAATCGCGTCCTGGCGTTGCGTCAACCACCATTCTTGTACCACGCATGGTTCCATCCGTGCGCCACAGCTCACTGCCGTGCTCTGCATCATTGCCGACGTAAAAAAGAAGATTTCCTAACTTCACGGCGATGTCATCGCTCACGGCGTCGTCGGTGAGCAGGCTGTAACCACCAGGAATTGTCTTTGGCGCTGTAGTTGCAGCGGTAGCTGAGTTAGTGACGTATGCAATCGAAGTAACTAACAGCAACCCACTTATGTACGTTTTGATTTTCGACACTTCGAACTCCTCACAGATTCACCTAGAGATAACTTACAACTTCGTGATTCTCTAGGAAATCGCCCTAAGAATCGGACTAAAGACCGAGCACCGCGTGAAGTCCAGCTACAGATGCGCGCTTCCATTCATGACGCAGTCGATCTGTGTCGCCCATTTCAAGCAGGACAAATCCAAAGAACTGACCCTGCATCCAATACGAAACCGCTTCTAGGTCGATTGAGGTGTCGATAAATCCACGTTCCTGCGCAATGCGTAGAGTCTCGGCGGCGTGTTTGGTCTCTTCAATCTGCGCATTGCGCACAGTTTTGGCAACCTTCTTGTTGTCAAGAGCAAGTGTGATCGCCCGCGCTCTCCATACCCGCACACCGGACCGCGTACTAGAGGCAACGGCTTCGACAATGTGTTCGGCTGCTCTCAAAAACTCAGCCCTTGTGCGACACTCTTCAACCATGGCCCGAAACACCCGGTTGTCTGATGACAAGTGGTGCACTAGTTCTTGTATCTCGGCTGCCGCAATCAAACCGTTCTTGCTACCGAAATGGTGATAGAGGGAGCCATTAGTTGCTTGAGCACGATCCATCACGCGTTGGACATCAAAATTCTCAATGCCAAAACGTTGAATCTCTTTGGCGGCCTCGGCCATCAACCTTTCGGAAGTAGCGATGCCGTCACTGCGTTTGCGAACTGCCCCCAAGTAGAACTTCCTCAGCCGCCTGAAGCTTCAGAGACCTTCTGCTTGCCCGCTGAAATCCAAGGCATCATTGAGCGCAAACGTGCACCCACTTCTTCAATCTGATGCTTGGCACCAGCGTCACGCAGTGCATTGAAATTGTTGCGGCCACTTTCGCTTTCAGCAATCCATTCGCGAGCAAATTTGCCGGACTGGATTTCCTTCAGAATTTTGGCCATCTGCTTCTTGGTAGCAGGCGTTACAACCCGCGGTCCACGCGTGACGTCGCCGTATTCAGCAGTGTCAGAAATTGAGTAGCGCATTCCGGCGATGCCCTCTTCATACATCAGGTCAACGATCAACTTCACTTCGTGCAAGCACTCGAAGTACGCCATCTCTGGCTGGTAACCAGCTTCAACGAGGGTTTCAAAACCAGCCTGCACCAGCGAGGTGAGACCGCCGCAAAGCACGACCTGCTCACCGAACAAGTCCGTCTCGGTCTCCTCAGCGAATGTGGTTTCGATGATTCCTGCACGTGCGCCACCGATGGCCTCGGCATAGGAAAGTGCAACTTCCTTGGCCTTGCCGGTTTCATCCTGCTCCACTGCGATCAAGCACGGCACTCCTCCGCCTTCGGTGTAGGTGCGACGCACGAGATGACCTGGGCCCTTTGGCGCAATCATGATCACATCTACGCCCTTTGGTGGGCGGATGCGCTTGAAACGAATGTTGAAGCCATGTGCAAACGCAAGTGCTTTACCCGGCTTCATGTAGCGCTTGATGTCGTTCGTGTACGTGGCCTTCTGCTCGGTATCGGGCATGGTCATCATCACGAGGTCAGCCCATTTGGCAGCATCTGCGATGCTCATCACCTTGAGGCCTGCGGCTTCAGCTTTGGCAGCAGACTTTGATCCTTCGCGAAGGCCTACCACGACCTGCACACCAGAGTCCTTTAGGTTCAACGCATGGGCGTGACCTTGACTGCCATATCCAATGATTGCGACCTTGCGTCCACGAATGATTGAAGGATCAGTGTCCTTTTCGTAGTACATCTTTGCTGCCATCAACTTGCCTTTCCTTTGGGGGCACGAGTTCGTGCCTCACGATCGATCTTGGGGAGAGCTACACGGCCCGTGCGCTGCATCTCCACGATGCCATAACCGCGCAGTAATTCTTCAAAATCGTCCAATTTCTCGGGATTTCCGTCCAGACTCACGGTCATGGACTCCCCTCCGACGGCGATGATCTTGCCCTCGAAGATGTTCGTGAGCTCAACGACTTGACCGCGATTGTCGGCTCCAGCCTTAACCGTGGCGATCATCAGCTCACGCTCGACGGACCGCTGTGGGTCTAGTTCCGAGATGCGAACAACTTCAATCAACTTGAACAGCTGTTTCACAACCTGCTCAAGCGGAGCTGATTCAACATCAACAACGATTGTGATACGGCTGAAATCCGGATCCTCGGTTGGCGCAACAGCAAGTGAATAGATGTTGAATCCTCGGCGAGCGAATAACGATGAGACACGCGCGAGTACTCCCGCTCGGTTCTCAACCAGAACAGAAAGGATGTGGTGTTGTGGATTGCTCACTTAAGGAAACCTTTCAGTTCACGCTGCGACTCGGGAAGGATGATGTCATCGTTGCTGGTACCAGCAGCGACCATCGGGAAAACCTTTTCCAGTTCTGCAACTCGGAAGTCAACGACAACTGGGCGGTCATTGATGGAGTTCGCCTTGTCGATTGCCGGCTGAACCTCTTCAGGTGAATCAACACGAATACCAACACAGCCCATTGCTTCAGCCCACTTCACAAAGTCAGGCAAGCTGCCAAGGTAAACCTCGCTGTAGCGCTCGTCGTAGAAGAGTTCCTGCCACTGACGCACCATGCCGAGATAGGAGTTGTTGAGAATTCCAATCTTCACTGGGATGTTCTCAAGTGAAGCAGTAACGAGTTCTTGTGCTGTCATCTGGAAACAACCATCGCCGTCAATTGCCCAAACGGTCTTGTCGGGTTGACCAACCTTCGCGCCGATTGCAGCAGGGACGCTAAATCCCATCGTGCCAAGACCACCTGAGTTCACCCATGTGTATGGCTTTTCAAAGCGCCAGTATTGGCTCGCCCACATCTGATGCTGTCCAACGCCAGCAACAAGGATCGTGTCTTCAGGAGCAGAATCACGAAGTTGCTCAAGGCAGTACTGCGGCTTCAACGCCTCACCTGGTGCACTCGGCTCATAAGTAAGTGGGAACTGCTCTTTCCAGCCGCTGACCTTTGAACGCCATGCACCAATATCTGCTTGGCGCTCGCCGCCATCAGTGAGCTCGTTAATTGCCTTGATGATTTCTTCAACAACAAGACGGCAGTCGCCAACGATCGGTACATCGGGGCGGCGAACCTTGCCCTGTTCGGCTGGATCGATATCAACATGGATGATCTTCGCTTCAGGTGCAAACGCTGCAACCTTGCCGGTAACGCGGTCGTCAAAGCGGGCGCCAAGTGCGATCAATAGATCACTCTTTTGCATCGCGGTGACCGCAGATGCGGTTCCGTGCATTCCTGGCATACCAAGATTCATGGGGTGCGAATCAGGGAACGCACCGCGCGCCATCAACGTGGTGACAACTGGTGCGTTGATCATCTTTTGCAATTCGGCAACTGCCTCTGCTGCATGCGCCTTCAAGACGCCGCCACCGAGATACAAGACCGGCTTTTCTGACTGCAGAATGAGGCGTGCTGCTTCTTTGATCATTCGGGGATGACCCTTGCTGGTCGGCTTGTAGCCAGGGAGGCTGTCGGCGACTTCGTCTTCGCTTGGCCAGTACCAATCCATCTCGTTGATCAGAACGTCTTTGGGCACATCGATAAGAACTGGACCGGGGCGGCCTGTTGTCGCAATGTGGAAAGCCTGCGCAACCACAAGCGGGAGATCCTGCGCCTTCATGACGAGCTCGTTGTGCTTAGTGATTGAGCGCGTGATTCCAACCGTGTCGCATTCCTGGAATGCGTCAGTGCCGATCGCCGCAGTCGAAACCTGGCCGGTGATTGCGATCATCGGGATTGAGTCCATATATGCGTCGCACAACGGAGTTACGAGGTTCGTGGCAGCTGGGCCTGAAGTAACCATCGCAACACCGGGACGTCCGGTTACATGGGCATAGCCTTCGGCCATATGCCCCGCGCCCTGTTCGTGACGCACCAAGATGTGGCGAATACTGGACTTAAGCAGTGGGTCATACGCGGGCATGATGCAACCGCCGGGCAGACCAAACATCACATCAACGCCGGCGTGTTCCAGCGACTTGATGAGAGCTTCTGCTCCTGTGATTCGTTGTTTCTTGCTCATTTGATTCTCCTGGTGGGCGGGAAATGAAAAAGCCTCCCGATTGGGAGGCCTAGGCGCGCGCGTTATGGGGCGAGCGCCTACACAAGTACCACTACTACGGTTCGGGCGGCGGTGATCTCGTTCATGAGGCTTCAATCCTGCCACGCCAGGCTCCTACTACACAACCCCAGCCGTACTGGTAGGGCTAGCCTTGTCCTGTTCGCGCCCCAGGAGGCCACCAAAACATGACTAGCTCGACCCCAAAGATTGCCCCTGCTGATGGACGCCTCGGCGTTCTCGTGGTGGGTCTCGGAGCCGTATCCACCACCCTTATCGCCGGCGTTGAACTCGCCAAGCGCGGCATGGGTCAGCCATTTGGCTCGATGACCCAAATGGGCACGATCCGCCTCGGCAAGCGCACCGAGGGTCGTAGCCCGTTGGTCAAAGACTTCGTCCCCCTCGCCCGACTCGAGGACATCGAATGGGGTACCTGGGACGTATTCCCCGACGACGCTTATGTGGCTGCCACCCGCGCTGGAGTACTCGAAGGTGGCAAGCACATCGAGGCGATTTCAGACACCCTGCGCGACATCCGCCCGATGCCAGCTGCTTTCGAGCGCAAGTATGCCCGCAATCTCGATGGTGATCACACCAAAGGGGACATCTCAAAGCGGGCGATGCTTGAAGCGATTCGTACCGACATCAACAAGTTCCGCGACGACAAGAAAGTCGATCGCATGGTGATGATTTGGTGTGCAAGCACTGAGGTGTTTATCGAGCCGGGTCCGGCACACATGACCATTGAGTCTTTTGAAAAGGCCATTGATGCCAACGATGACTCAATTGCCCCATCAATGCTCTATGCATACGCTGCGTTGCTTGAAGGTGTTCCCTTCGCTAACGGTGCGCCGAACCTTGCAGTGGATATGCCTTGCCTGCGTCAATACGCAACCGAGCACAACATTCCGATCAGTGGCAAGGACTTCAAGACCGGCCAGACGCTCATGAAGACCGTTCTTGCACCGATGTTGAAGGCACGCCAACTTGGGCTCTCAGGTTGGTACTCAACAAACATTCTCGGCAATCGTGACGGTGAAGTACTTGATGCACCAGAGAACTTCAAGACGAAAGAAGAATCAAAACTCGGCGTGCTGGAACACATCCTTGAGCCGGAGAAGAATCCTGAGCTCTACGGTGACGTGTTCCACAAGGTGAGTATCAACTACTACCCGCCCCGTGGAGACAACAAAGAAGGCTGGGACAACATCGACATCTTTGGTTGGCTCGGATATCCGATGCAGATCAAAGTGAACTTCCTGTGCCGCGACTCGATTCTCGCCGCTCCACTTGCTCTTGACCTTGTGTTGTTCAGCGATCTCGCACAGCGTGCCGGCCTAGGTGGCATTCAGGAGTGGTTGTCGTTCTATTACAAGAGCCCACAAGTTGCTCCTGGCCTCTATCCCGAACACGATTTGTTTATCCAGCTCACGAAGTTGAAGAACACCTTGCGTTGGATGATGGGCGAAGACCAGATCACACATCTTGGTCGCGAGTACTACGAAGACATCTGATCGTTTCGTGAAACTTCCCCGACTCAAGTGGGTGCTGTTTGACCTATTGGTTGTTGTCTTTTTCGTTGTGGTAGGTACACGAAATCATGACGACAACACTGGGCTAGCGGCATCGATTGGTGTGATGCTGCCGTTTCTAATTGGCACGCTTGTTGCATGGACCCCACTGAAGCTTGAGCCCGATGCTCTTTCCAATCGCATGGCTACCCGCGTGTGGATCACGACAATCGTGGTGGGTGTATTACTTCGCCGATTTGCATGGGACCGCAGTACTGCTGGAACCTTCGTGGTAGTGGCCACTGCCTTCTTGTTTGCATGTTTCTTCGGCTGGCGAGCAATCGCCCGCAAACTGCAAAAGAATTAATCAGCCCAAGCCGGGCACTGCGGCTTAAAGAAACACCAATCACAGAGATTCGACTTGGTTGTGGCGAACTCGCCCTTGGCGCACGCTGATTCAATTGAATCACGCACAGTGCGAACCGTGACCGCAGTCTGTTCAAGCACGTCAGCGGTTACGTCTTTCGTGAACTTGGTTGCAGTTTCCAGAAACAACAACTCCAACCGCTCAGGATTACCAAGCCCCATATGCGCTACCAGCCCTGCATAAACCTGCAGCTGGAAAAACTTCTGGTCAGCAAACCTTGGCGACGGGGTCTTGCCCGTTTTGTAGTCACTGATTGTGATCGTGCCATCTGCTGATTTGGAATATCGGTCGATAAAACCTTTCAGCTTCACGCCCGCAATCTCGCCCTCGACTCGTGCTTCCATTCCCGTGGGCTGAGTAACGACTGGATCTTCAATTACCCATAGGTTGTCAATACAGAGCCACGCATCCTTTTTGAACTGCAGAATGCCCTGATCACCGCTGATGTAGGGCATGACCTGTGCGGTCCAATCTTTCTTGGTGAATACCTCGGTGGCGATTGACCGAGTTGAATCCTTGGTGCGGTCAACTGCGGGGAGCTTGTACATCTCTTCCAACACGTCGTGGACGAAATTGCCAAGAAGTGTGGCTCGGGTTGGCGGCTCCTTGATGCCGTCAATGCGGCTGAACTTGAACTTCAATGCGCACTGCTGGAAAGTGCCTATGGAAGAAGGCGAAAGATAGTCAGGTGGGGAGATAGCGGAATCAGCAGGAGTCACGGCCACAGGATACCCAAGGGGTATAGCGCCATTTTTCAGTAGTCTCCCGAAATGGCAAATGATGTGGTTGAGCTTGCGTGTAACGGGCACCGAGCCACGTTCATCCTGCATGACCACCTCCCCCAACTTGCATATCTGGGGCGGGGTGACGCCACGCCATCGGGGTCTCTGTTTGACACAGTGACTCCACCCGGTGGCTTGGACGCCCCTGCACAACCCACATTGATCGCTGATCCTGCACGCGGTTGGTTTGGTGAACCTGGAATCTTGGTCGCGCGTAACGGATCAACACTCAGCCCATATTTCAAAGATCTGCAAACAACTATCTCCAATGAGCGAGCACATTTCATCGCCACAGATGCAGAGAACGCGCTTCAGCTCGATCTAACTGCTGTCATGGATGCTTCGGGAGTTCTGGTTCTCACGACCTCAATAACGAATCTTGCCGAGCAATCTCTTTACGTCAATGCTCTGAACCTCACCGTTTCAGTGCCTCCACATCTAAATGAACTGATCCAGCTCGGTGGACGCCACGCCATGGAGTTTCAAGAGGAACGCTTTAAGTGGGGGCGCAGTGTGGTCAGTCTGGCTTCCCGCCGTGGTCGCACCTCGCATCAGCAATCACCGACTGTGTTTTGCGTTGATCAAACTACGAATGAAACACATGGTGATGTGTTCGCAACACATCTCGCTTGGAGTGGAAACTTTAAGTTCTCATGTGATTCGGTAACAGCTGATTGCCGCTCAGTGACAGCCGGAGAAGTTCTTGAATTTGGTGAAATCATCCTGGCCAAAGGTGAGAGTTACTCAACGCCCAACCTTCTGGTGACCGCGAGTCGCAACGGGATTGCAAATGCCTCAGCACAAGTCCATGAATACGTGCGCAGCATCACGCCGACGATGTCTGCACCACGCCCAGTGATTATCAATACCTGGGAAGCGGTTTATTTTGATCATGACACCGAGCGTTTGTTCGAACTCGCAAGACGCGGCGCACAAGTCGGTGCAGAACGCTTTGTGCTCGATGATGGATGGTTTCGTGGCCGCAGAGATGACACAGCAGGGCTTGGTGACTGGGAAATTGATCCAGAAATTTGGCCAGAGGGCCTGCAGCCACTTGTAGATCATGTGCACGCGCTTGGGATGGAGTTTGGAATCTGGTTTGAGCCCGAGATGGTCAATCCGAATTCAGATTTATACCGCCAGCATCCTGAGTGGGTGCACGGAACCCCACACCAACACGCGTTGACTGGACGCAACCAATTGGTACTGAATCTGAGCTTGGTTGAAGTGCGTAACTATTTGGTGGAATCAATTTCAGGTTTGCTGTCGCAGATACCTGCGAGCCATGTGAAGTGGGACCACAACCGTGACCTCGTAGGTGTCGGGGGCCACGAGCAGACACAAGGTTTCTACGAACTACTCACGCGCCTCAGGACGGCACACCCAGAGGTTCAATTTGAATCTTGTGCTTCGGGTGGAGGCCGAATCGATGCAGGTGTAGCTGCACACGCAGTGCGCTTTTGGACCAGTGACTCAATTGACGCCCTCGACAGGCTTTCAATCCAGCGTGGCGCCCTTCGTGTTATGCCTCCAGAAATGCTTGGTGCACACATCGGGGCGCCGTTGTGTCACACAACTGGGCGACGCCATCCACTTTCATTCCGTGCACTCTCTGCTTTGCCATTTTGGTTAGGTATTGAATGGGATCTACTGTCAGCCGATGACCACGAGCTGAAAAGACTCGCTGAGGTTGTTGCGGTACACAAAAGATTCCGCAACTTATTCCACACAGGAACCACAGCATTTTCAGATCACCCCGACCCGAACGTGCACATTCATTCCGTGATCACCGCCGACTTGTCTGAAGGTGTTGCAGTAATCGCATCTACCGGTAATGGTTCACGTCACGTAAATGCTCCCGCGCGCATCTTTGGTCTCGCACCCGAAGCCTTGTATCGCTGTGATGTCGTGTCTCTTGGTTCACAAAAATGGGCACTGAATCGCGGGGTGCCCACCTGGTTGGAGTCAGGACTCACTGCAACGGGTTCACAGCTTGCAACTATTGGCCTTCCGTTTCCTCCCCTTTTGCCACAGTCGGGCATTCTTGTTCACATGGAGCGTGTGTCATGACTGGTGAACACGTGCGACGTGATCCACATCTAGGCACCGTGGTACACGTAGTTGCCAAGCGACAGAACCGGCCAAACAGGCCCGCTGACGATTGCCCTTTTTGTGTCGGTGGTTTGGAAGCGCCCGAGCCTTACCTAACTCTGGCTTTCAAGAATCGTTGGCCGGCACTTGGCAACGACAACTGCGAAGTGGTTCTGTACAGCCCTGACCACGACAGTCAGTTGAGTCTGCTTGGGCATGAAGCGGTACGTGCAGTAATCGACCTGTGGGCGGAACGAACCGATGCCCTCATTGCAGGCGCAGACGTTGAGTTTGTGCTTGTGTTCGAAAACAAGGGTGCGAGCGTGGGAGCAACCATCGACCATCCTCACGGCCAGATTTACGCCTTCGACCATGTACCCGAACGCCAACAAGCGCTCCTTGATGCACAGTGGGCACCCGAGCCAGACCCTGGGGGGCGGCTCATTGCTCGTCATGGTGAGTGGCATGCATGGGTGCAATCCGCGCCAGTTCATCCCGTCTCACTGGTTATTGCCCCCACAGAGAGACGCTCGAACATCAGCTCGCTCCCCCCGACCAGCCGTGACGATCTTGCGCGCATACTCATCGACGTACTCAATCGTTGCGACAAAATGTTTGGTGCCCAAATGCCCTACATGATGTGGATCAATCAAGCACCGAAATCATCGCCACACGAATGGATGCACATTGAGATTGTCTCGCCTTGGCGTGACACTGGTGTTGCTCGATACATCGCCGCAGCCGAGGTTGCCACAGGTGAATACTTCAATCCTGTTGATCCAGACGAACTCGCCTTCCGTTTGAACTCGCTCGAGCAATGATCAAGGCAATTGCCCCTGGGCGCGTGAACCTGATTGGTGATCACACCGATTACACCGGCGGTCTCGTTCTCCCTATGGCGATAGACCTGGCCACCACCATTGAGGGAGTGCGCGAAGGATCGTCCATCGAACTCGACTCAGCTGAGATAGATGGTCATGCGTCGATCACTCTGCCGTCCCGCCACAGTTCCGACCGAATGCCAACTTGGAGCCGCTATGTAGCAGCAGTGGCTGAGTTACTGAATCCACCTTCTGGTTTTTCTGGCAAGATTCGCACCACCATTCCCGTAGGTGGTGGGCTTTCCTCAAGCGCTGCACTCGAGATTGCGGTAGCGCTCGCACTAGGTGCCGATATGTCTCCTCTCGAACTCGCACTGTTGTGCCAAAAAGCCGAAAATCTTGCAACTGGTGTACCAACAGGAATCATGGATCAACTCTGCATCGCTGCTTCCACCGAAGGTCATGCAACCTTGATTGACTGCACACAGCACAGTGTCACACCGATTCCCGTACCAACCGATGTGAAATTCTTAGTGCGCTTCATCGCACACAGGACACTCGTTGGTTCGGAGTACACCGACCGTGTCAATGAGTGCCGTCGCGCAGAAGCTGAGATCGGCTCACTGGCTCACGCCTCGATCTCAGAGACCGAGTTGATCACTGATCCCATTGTTCGTGCACGTGCCCGCCATGTAGTTACTGAGAACGCTCGCGTACGAGAGTTTTGTGCCGCTTTGAGCAACGGTGACTGGGTTGCTGCTGGTCAGGCAATGATTGCAAGCCACCAAAGCCTCGCATCAGATTTTGCGGTCTCCAATGCAACCATGGATGAGGCAGTACAAAGAGTTTTAGGCATACCCGGTGTGTTTGGTGCCCGCATGACCGGTGGTGGATTCGGCGGATGCATTGTGGCGATGTGTGAGCCAAGCACGGACATCGATGGCTGGGTTGTGCGCGCATCACATGGAGCGCGAGTCGTCAGTTCCTAACCCAGCCAACTGTGTAACTGAATTCGTAGCGCCCGGGTGCAATCCGATACTGCTCGAGGGTGTCTGGCCCACAACTTGCAGTGCCGAGACCACGGTGCGCAATGTCTAGATGCACAGTTAATTGATTGTTCTTTACAAGCACACCAGCTTCTTCGGCCGCAAAAAGATCTTCGGGCGTGTACTGAAGTGCAGACATGTGCAACGAATTCCCCATTGAGGTGATTCGAATCGCATGACCATCATGTGCACCACTTGCTGAACTGAACTCCATCCATCGACATGACATCCGCAGACCGAATTCCTGTGGCACCAAGTACGGAAGCTCATCGGGTGAAGATTCCCAAATGCCCGTGAGAGCCGACGATCTGCGGTCGGGATAGCACTCGTGCGGGCCTTCACCGAACCACCGAATCGTGTCAAATGATTCGGGCAGCATGAAGTGAACGCCAATGCGCGGCAGGTCCGCCAATTCTCTTGGAACTACAACGCTGTGTTGATGCAATACAGCACCGTCAGCGAGGCGCTTTTGCTTGTGACGGTGGCGGACCAGTGATTCAGGATCTTTGGAGTCAATACCCTGTTCTTTCCAGCGTCGCAGTGACTGGCCAAACATGGGCCATAGGTGAGGCGCCAGTTTCATGCCGTCATTATCGGTTGCGGGACGCCAGAGTGTTAACGAGGGTCTGATATCCAATGAGGCTGTTGTTGAAGGGGTCGGCACATGATGTGGCTGCCTCTGTGCAGTTCGTCGTGGCGTGAGTGCAATCTCATCCCAAGAAACCAGGTGTCCTTCACCGCACCAGTCGGTTGCCTCAGTAGCGAACCACTCTGCACGAAGATGTACCTCTCCTTTAGCGGGAATATCACATGGCAGAGCGAATGACTTTTTGGTTTCCGGTGCAACTCGGTTACTCAGACGACCGACCCGAACGGGTGCTCCATCAACCAGCAGGGTCCACTTTCCTTCCAGGTCATCAATTCCCGTGAAGTGACGGCGATTGTGAATAATCAACCGACGCTCTGCACCACGCCCTTGCACACTCACTGCTACGGGCCTGTGAACATGTGCCACCTCACGCATCGCAGGATGTGGTGTGAGGTCGGCGTGCATTAATCCATCGGCCACGAAATTGGAATCATTCGGTGTGTCACCAAATTGACCACCATAAGCAAGCCGCACCTGACCACCGCTGTGCTCCTGGCGTAGTGCGTGGTCTTTCCATTCCCAGATGAAGCCACCTTGCAATCCAGGCACTGTTTCAAATGCCCTCACATAGTCAGCAAGCGATCCATTGGAGTTGCCCATTGCGTGGCTGAACTCGCACATAATCAATGGTCGTGTCCCTTGACCGTCGCGCCCATAAGCAACGATTGCATCAATCGGCGAGTACATAGGGCAAACAATGTCAGTGGCGTTAACACCGCCATCGATCCAGTTCGTGTGAAATACCGCCGGCTCGTAATGCAACGGACGTGATGGGTCTTCAGCGCGGATCCATGCCGCACAGGTGTCGTGAATCGGGCCATAACCAGCTTCATTTCCGAGAGACCACATGATCACGCTCGGGTGGTTCCGATCGCGGACAACCATTCGTGACACACGTGCAAGCCATGATGCGTGAAAGCGTTGGTCGCGCCAAAGGCTCGTGTTGTACGCATGTGCTTCGGCATTTGCTTCGTCAACTACGTAGAGACCCAGTTCATCGCAAAGATCCAAAAGCCTTGGATCATTCGGATAATGCGCACAACGCACCGCATTGATGTTGTGTCGCTTCATCATCACCAAGTCAGCGCGCATCTCATCGAGTGTGACTGCTTTGCCGTTCACAGGAGAATGGTCATGGCGATTGACACCGCGGATGATTACGCGTTTGCCATTAATCAAAAGTGAACGATCTTGAACATCAACTGATCGAAATCCTGTTCGTACACAGACAGTCTCCAGATCATGACCAGAGGCATCAACCAGAGTGACAATCACGCGGTAAAGATTTGGCGTTTCCGCCGACCAGAGATTCATCCTTCCCGGAGACCACGAATCAGTCGCCGTGATTCCCGCAAAGACGTATGCCGATGTATCGCTGGCTACCGCGCAAACTCTGGCGTCACCAATTTGCTGCCCACTTGCATCTTCAAGATGCCAGCGCACTTGAAAACCTTTTGGTGGCTGCCCTTTTGAGTCTTTGGCAATGCGTACCTGCACGTTCAGATGACCACTTGCTGTGCCGCTGCGAACAGTGTCGACATCAATCCCGGAATCAATTCGGATGTCTTCGATACCGATCGGTGAGCGAGCTTCAACAAACACCTCTCTGTGCAGTCCCGCCATCCACCATTGGTCTTGGTCTTCTAAGTAGCTCTGCGCTGAATAACGGCAGACAACGATTGCAATTTCGTTGTTGCCCACCTTCGCAAACTGTGTGATGTCGTATTCGCTCGCCAGACGGCTATCGGTTCCCCAGCCAACAAATTCTCCGTTAACCCACAATCCGTGCACACTCTCAGCTCCGCCAACGTGAACGATGATCGTTCGGTCTTTCCATGACTTCGGCATCACAAAAGAGCGTCGATAGACAACTGTGGCCACTTCGTCGGGAAGGCTCGGGGGTAACGCCTTCCATGGCATCACAATGTTTGTGTAATGGGGTAAATCACCCAGACCTTGAAGTGTCCAGTTGCCCGGCACTGCAAGCTCCTGCCACGAATCAACTTCAAAATTCTCTTGCACGGCTGCCGTGGGCACCTCGCTCGGGTGCGACCAACGCTTTGCTCGCCACGTCCCATTGAGAGGTAGCCGCCAATACGAGGTAGCGAGGTCACCCGCACGGGCAGCGTCCATGGTTTTGTAGGCAACAATCGGCGATCGCATAGGGAGCCGATTTACTGCAACCACCTCTGGATCAGCCCACGGTTGCCATGAATCAAAGAGGAACTCAGCGTTCATC
>CAIYHK010000036.1 GCA_903925985.1 uncultured Actinomycetes bacterium | reverse complement strand
TCGGATTTGCCAAACCTCAAAACCTCGGCAGTGCGTGACGGCGACTACTACATCGTCAATGGTCAAAAGTTGTGGAGCAGCAATGGCCATTCCGCTGACCGACTCTTCACGCTCGTGCGCACTGGCACACCTGGACCCGATCAACCCAAGCATTGGGGAATTTCTTATCTGATTATCGATGCCAAGACACCCGGCATCACGGTGCGTCCGATCAAAGAAATGACCGGCGGAACTGACTTCGCAGAAATCTTCTTCACAGATGTTCGCGTACCCATTACTGATCGAATCGGTGACGAGCATCTTGGTTGGGGCCTTGTGCGTACAAGCCTTGGTCACGAGCGTGCTGCGGGCACGCTCAACACCGCACTCAACTATCGCCGTGTGGTCACAGAGGTGCTGCAATTGGCGAAAGATCTAGGCGTCACCAGCGACCCACTTATTCGTCAGCAACTCGCCGATTTTGAGGCGCGTGTTCGTATTCTCTACGTATCCGGCGCGCGCACAATCGCCGACATCACCTCAAAGGGTGAACCTGGGCCTGCATCATCAGTAAGCCGCCTCTTCGTCACATCATTTGAGCAAGATCTACACGAGTTCGTGGTGAACATGCTTGGTGCACACGGCATGCTCGCACGCAAAGACCCACACTCAATTGAGAAGGGTCGCTGGGTTTGGGGTTTCCTGCGCACACGCGCATCCACAATTGGTGCCGGCACTGCAGAGATTCAAAAGAACACCGTCGGTGAACGCGTACTTGGCCTCCCCCACGAACCATCTGTCAAGTGATTTCAATGGGTCGACACGTCGATACAGGCACCGAGGTTGTACTCGCTGAAGTGCGCGACCGCATGGGCGTGCTAACCCTCAATCGACCCGACCGCATGAATGCGTTGCATCGCGACATGTATCCCGCGATCAAAAAAGTATTGCAGGAATGGGAATCTGACGATGAGGTTTCAGTTGTCGTGCTCACAGGTGCGGGCAAAGGATTTTGTTCCGGTGGCGATGTACGCGATGGATCATCACGGCGCGAAGGTGGCGAGCCCATTCCAGCGGAACAGCGAGTCGCGGCCTTAACTTCTGATGCCCAAACTGCGCAAGCACTGTGGGAATTTCCAAAGCTGACCATCAGTGCGGTCAATGGTGCTGCAGTCGGCGCAGGAATGTCGTTAGCTGTTTGCACGGACCTAAGGATTGCTAGTTCGACGGCCAAACTCGTCTCGGGCTGGAATGCACTCGCTTTCACCGGTGACTTTGGCGGGATTTGGTATCTCGAGAAACTTATTGGTCCAGCACGCACAATTGAATTCGCAGTTACAGGTGAGCCCATGAACGCAGATCGAGCGCTTGCGCTTGGCGTGTTCAATGCGGTGCTTCCCACGGAGTCCTTTAGCGAGGCGTGGCCACAATGGGTATCTAAATTTGCCAACGCGCCAAAGAGCTCAAGCATGGGCATGAAAGCCAACGTGCGCGATTCACATAGGTTGCCAATTGGCGAGTACCTGTCCATCGAAAGTGCTCGCATGGTTAATTCAATCTCGACGGCCGATCACAAAGCTGCAGTTAAAGCGTGGTTCGAGGCCCGCAAAAAGTAGTTAGGAGAACTACATGTCTAACGAAGAAGTAATTTTTGAAGTTGGCGATGATCATGTCGCCACAATCACCCTCAATCGCCCCGACAAAATGAACTCGTTCAACGAGTCAACCGCACAACGTGTTGCCGAGATCTGGCAGACCATTCGCGATACGGATTCAATCCACGCCGCCGTTGTGCGCGCCGCAGGTGATCGCGCATTCTGCACCGGAATTGATGTCTCCGAGGGTGCATGGTGGTCCGATTGGAACGTCTGGAATCATGTTGATCCAGGTGCTGCTCTTGGCCCCAAGCATCACCAGTGTTGGAAGCCGGTCGTAGCTGCTGTACACGGCATGTGTGCGGGTGGTGGCATGTACTACATCAACGAAGCCGACATTGTGCTTTGCTCAGAGGATGCAACCTTTTTTGATCCTCATGCGAGCAGCGGCATTGTCTCAGCTCTTGAACCGATGGGCATGTTGCACCGTGGATTACCAATCGGTGATGTATTGCGATGGGCGCTGATGGGCAACGAAGAGCGCATCGGCGCACATACTGCTTTGCGTCTTGGTCTTGTCACTGAAGTAACCAAGCGTGAGGATCTTTGGGGTCGCGCGCATCAAATTGCAGCAAACATTGCATCGCGCAGACCAGAAGCAATCCAGGGAACTGTGCGTGCAATCTGGGAATCAATCAACATGATGCCGAAGATGGCTCTACAGAACGGCATGGCGTACACCCACATCGGTAATCCAAAGCCAGGCGAACGCCCCGAACGCAAAAAAACCGGCGACGTAACGGTTCGTTGAATCAGTAGTTAGAAAGAGGAAGAGACATGAGCGAAATTTGGTCACAACGACTGGGGTTTTGGTGGATCGCCGAAGATCAACCAGGTAAG
Organism: uncultured Actinomycetes bacterium; assembly: GCA_903925985.1. Lineage (GTDB taxonomy): Bacteria > Actinomycetota > Acidimicrobiia > Acidimicrobiales > Ilumatobacteraceae > CAIYHK01. The sequence goes on along the minus strand of CAIYHK010000036.1, from coordinate 1,564 downwards.
ACAGCGATTGCTGAATCACCCGACGGCACTTACACGTACGGTGAACTTGCGGGCCTAGCGCACCAAACTGTTCATTACCTACGCAGTCTTGGTGTCAAGAAAGGTGACGCTGTTGCCGGCATGTTCGCCAACGGCGTGGACATCATCTCTCTCTCGCTTGCTTGCAGCGAGGCCGGATTGTGGTTCATCCCGCTTAACACCTTTTTGACCGCTGATGAGATCAAGTTGATCATGGAGCACTCCGAGGCCAAAGCGGTCGTATTTCATCCGCAGTTTGCATCCAGCATGGACAAACTTGATGAAGGGGTGCCGCCAAACGTGCTTTGTGCTGGTGAATTGAATGGGTATGTGAATTACCACGCCGAGCGCGCGAAGTTCCCAACCACACTGCCTGAGGACCGCGAGACGGGAAGCTTGTTCCCTTACACCTCGGGTACCACGGGTAAGCCAAAAGGTATTCGGCGCCGCTCCGAAGGTGGAGATCCGGGTGCTGCAGCAAACGCTGCAGCGGTATTCGGGCGAGCGTTTGATTTCCAACCATTTGCTGGACCCAACCTTGTGTCAACCGCGATGTACCACGGTGGCTCACACTCGTATTACATGGGCGCACTTAATTGCGGGCACCCACTGGTCATCATGCCTAAGTTCGAAGCCGAGAAATCTTTGCAACTGATCGATAAGTACAAGGTTTATTCGGCCTACATGGTGCCCACTCAGTTCCACCGCTTGCTGCAACTCGACAAGAGCATTCGCGACAAGTACGACTACTCAAGCCTGCACTCGGTCTGCCACTCGGCGGCCCCTTGCCCACTTGAAGTAAAGAAGCAGATGTTTGCCTGGTGGGGCCCCGTTATCTGGGAGACCTACGGCGGCATGGAAGGTGCAGCCACAATTGCCAAGCCACACCAGTGGGAAAAGTATCCCGGCACGGTTGGGCGCGCGATTCGCGGAGTCACAATCAAAATCCTTGACGATGACGGGAACGAACTGCCGCCGAACACGATTGGCAACATCTACATCGGGACCGATGGTCCTTCGTTTGAGTACAAAGATGACGAAGAGCAGACCAAGAGTGCTTACCGAGGAAAGCTCTTCACGATCGGTGACGTAGGCGAGATGAACGAAGAAGGTTTTCTCTTCATTCGTGACCGCGCAAAGGACATGATCATCACAGGCGGTGTGAATGTGTACCCGCAAGAGGTTGAAGCCGCACTCCTCACCCATCCGAAGATCGCCGACGTTGCCGTCATTGGTCTACCCGACCAAGAGTGGGGCGAGTCAATCAAAGCAGTCGTGCAGCTAAAGCCAGAGGCATCCGCCAGCGATCAGCTCGCAGAAGAGATCATCGCATTCTGTAAACAGCTACTCGCAAGCTACAAGTGCCCGCGCAGCGTCGACTTCCGTGATTCGCTGCCGCGCACAGATGCCGGCAAGTTGTACAAGCGTCAACTTCGCGACGAATACGCCGCGAAGAAGTAGTCGCTCAGCCTTTTTTGCGCTTGGCGGCCAACAGCTCGTTGTGGCGTGCGAACATTTGCGCAGCTTCGCGCTGAATGTCCACTGG
>CAIYHK010000035.1 GCA_903925985.1 uncultured Actinomycetes bacterium | reverse complement strand
TGATCAGCGAAGAAGTGGGCTTGAAGCTTGAGAATGTCACGCTCGATCTTCTGGGTCGTGCCAAGCGAGTAATCATCACCAAGGACAACACCACAATCGTGGATGGCGCTGGTGAAAAGGACGAAGTCAACGGTCGTATCAACCAGATCAAGGCCGAGATTGATGCAACCGACTCTGACTGGGATCGCGAAAAGCTGCAAGAGCGCCTCGCAAAGCTCGCCGGTGGTGTTGCTGTGATCAAGGTTGGCGCAGCCACTGAGGTTGAACTCAAGGAAAAGAAGCACCGCATCGAAGATGCCGTTTCGGCAACTCGTGCTGCGATCGAAGAAGGTGTGGTTGCCGGTGGTGGCACCGCACTCGTGCGCAGCCGTGCAGCTGTAGCCAAGGTTGTGGAGTCACTTACTGGTGACGAAGCAACTGGTGCCCGCACTGTGTGGGAGTCACTCGTTGCGCCTGCTCGCAACATCGCCGACAACGCTGGTGTTGAAGGTGCGGTTGTGGTGCAGCGTGTCGAGTCCGAAAAGGGCGCGATTGGTTTCAATGCTGCTACAGGTGAATACGTCGACCTCGTGAAGGCCGGAATCATCGATCCTGCAAAAGTCACTCGTGCTGCGTTGCAAAACGCTGCATCAATTGCCGCATTGGTACTCACAACTGAGTGCCTCGTCGCTGACAAGCCTGAAAAGGCTCCGGCCATGCCTGCAGGCATGCCCGGCGGCGGCATGGGGATGATGTAAATCATCCTTAGGCTGAATACATGACCTTTGAACGCCCCATCGCCGACCTTCAGAAACTTATAAGTGCCTGGGAGTCGTGGGAAAAGGGCGAGGAACAACCTGGCCGCGTGCTCGCGAATCTAAAGACCGCGGGTCTCGCCGATGTGTTGAAACAACTGCGCGACTCTGGTTGGAAGCCCACCAAGTAGCGAGTCAATGTTTGATCCGCGCTTGCCGCGAGGTGGTGATCAGTTCATCCCGCGTCCTCCGCAGGCAGAAATTGTGCGTCGTGCACCTTGGCTTGATGCGCGCTCGCAGCCACATGAGAAACGCTGGTCTGTAAGCGAAGTTGTTGATGCTGTGCGTGGTGTCGAGCCCGCAAAAGCACATATCTGGCGCGATGATCTGGAGCTACGTACCGCGGCAGTGCTTTGTGGCATCACCGAGACCCCAGCTGGTGCATCAGTGATTCTCACCAAACGCAGTTCGAACATGCGTACCCATCGCGGTGAGATCTCGTTTCCGGGCGGCCGACTCGATGAAGGGGAGACCCCGCTTGAAGCCGCACTGCGTGAGTCGCACGAAGAAATTGGTCTGCATCCAAGACTGGTCACACCGGTTGCTGAACTCAACCATGTTTCGACCGTGGTTTCGACCTCATACATTGTGCCAATCGTCGGCGAGGTCGAAACACACGATCACTTGTCACCCATGACCGGGGAAGTAGACAAGGTGCTCTATGTACCTATGAGTGAACTTCTGCATCCAGATTCATTTCATGAAGAGCGTTGGGAAGTACCGATGGGCCGGATCCCCGTGCTGTTCTTTGAACTTCCAGGAGAAACGGTTTATGGAGCCACCGCAAGGATGCTGTTCCACCTTGCGGTATTGATCACCGGCACTGTGGACCAACTCGATCTACGGCCCAGCAACTAATCGCACCACTCGATAGAAAGTTTCGCTCCACGCATAACACGTGGGTCGTTGCCAGATGCTGCGTTTTGAACACGAGTAGCGAAGATCGCTGCGAAATTGCTCATCGATCTCGCGTCGTTGGTCTGCCGACACCATGTAAGTGAGTGATTTCACATTGCGATAGCCAAAATCATGGCGTCGACAAGCTGCTGAAAAATCAAACGTAAGGCCTGTGCTGCCGACTAAGGGAGCAGAGCAGTAGTCGGTGGACCAGTCGAACTTTTTGGGTCGGTTATCGGGTTCTTTGGCGATTGATTCGAACTTCCCGAGGCTGGTGTCGAACATAAGAGCACGCCATTGGGAGTAGCTCGAATAATTGAAAGTAGAAGCATCAACAGAAGTCGGGAGCAGCAAGATCGCTGCAGTACCCAACAATGCGGAGAGGAAGAACGAAATTGGCTTTTTCCTCATTGGACTCCTTCGGAACCCGGTGGGGGAAGGTGACAACCGCTTATGGCTCGATGTCGAGAATATGACCGAGTCGGTCCCTCTTTGTGCGCAGGTAGGTCAAGTTAGCGGAAGTGGGTTCGATCTGTGCCGAAACGCGTTCAACGACTGTGATCCCATGCGCTTCGATCTGTTTTTGTTTGTCGGGATTGTTGGTGATGAGGCGCACGTCTGGCATCTTCATATCAAGAAGGATTCCAGCGGCGGCAGTGAAGTCACGCGAGTCGGCTTCGAAGCCGAGTTCCAAATTGGCTTCCACGGTGTCGAGCCCTTGGTCCTGGAGTGCGTATGCGCGAATCTTTTCTGCAGCACCTATGCCGCGCCCTTCATGCCCACGCATGTAGATGACCACTCCGCGCTCTGCAGCATTAGCGATTCGCATTGCATTGGCGAGTTGTTCGCCACAGTCGCAGCGCTCACTACCAAACACGTCACCGGTGATGCACTCGGAATGGAGGCGCACGACCGGTGGTATTGAAGCATCCGCTCCTACTGGGTCATGGACAAAAGCGAGATGTTCATGCCCGTCCACGAGGTCACGGTAGGCAACACAATCAAAGTCACCCCAGCGTGTTGATACGCGAGCTGATGCGACGCGTTGAACTCGGGAAAGCGCTGAAGTAGCCATGGTTTTTCAGCCGAATACTTCACGTGGGATCACGTACTCGGTATCGGACCCCATTGAGGTTACGGCAACTCGGCGGTCGAGCAGCCAGTCCTGCACTACTGCCCATGCAAGATTGTCAAAAACGGGCCGCCCAACCCCTGCAGTTTTCGGGGCCACATGCAAGATGAGTTCGTCAATCAATTGGTCCCGCCTAAATGCGCTAACCGTTGCCGCTCCACCTTCAACCATTAACTGCAGCATTCCGAGTCCACCCAGGTGGTCTAACAGGGGCTCAATACCAAGGGTCCATTGCACGCATGGATGTACTTGAGCATCAGGGGAAACCTCACCGAGGACGATTCGCAGCGGATCACGACCTTCAACTAAGCGAACAGTTAATGCGGGATCATCGATACGCACGGTGTTTGCACCAACACAAATTGCATCACTTTCAGCACGCAACATGTGAACACGCTGACGGGATTCTTCCCCAGTGATCCATTCAGCGGGTGAACGTGTCGAAGTCGTGGCGGCATTTGGAAGTGTCGTGAAACCATCTTGCGTTACCGCCATTTTGGCAATCACATAGGGTCGAGAAGTCGTGCGGTGGTGGAGGTAAGCACGGAGCTGGTAGCGAACTTCGTCTTCGGCAATCCCGGTGACCACCTCGATGCCAGCATCACGTAGTTGGGCTATTCCATTGCCGCTGACATTTGGGTCGGGATCCACTACGCCGATCACAACACGAGATATACCTGCCGCGATTATCGCTTCGG
>CAIYHK010000034.1 GCA_903925985.1 uncultured Actinomycetes bacterium | reverse complement strand
TCGAGGAAGCGTTCAACGTTGTCGACCGTGCCAGTTGCGTTGGCAACATTCCAAAGCAGAACCGAGGCCACCAAGACCACCAAATACAAAACGAAGTGAAATAGCAAAGCGATCTTGAAAAGGCTCCACGGGTCAATTTCACGAATCACTCGGGTAACTCGGCGCACGCGCGGTCGCGGACCCGAAGGTGCTCTTTTCTCGGTCAGGGACTTGAGTCGGTCGGCGAATGCCACGCTCCGAGTGTAGAGAAGTCGACAACCGTGGCGCGGGCGGAAGCTCTGATGCCCTTTATTTCCACCACAACCAACGCGGTTTCATCGACGATGCTGTACTCGACAATCTGTGCATTGTTCTGGTTCGCAATTTCCTCTGCTGCGTTGGCGCCTGTAAGCGCACCTGCAAGTGCAGCTGCTTCGGCTGCGATATGTGCACGAGCATCATTGATCGCAATCTCTCCAAGTTTCGCTGCCGCCATTGAAAATGCTGCTGCTAATCCGATGCAAAGCGCACCAACTAGAGAGGCGCTACCGCGGTTGTCGACGCGGTTATCGACATGGCTATTCGTCGTCGGTAGAAAGGATCGGCGCAACAGAAGCAACCACCTGACCATCGTCAAGATTCATTACGCGAACACCAGTAGCGTCGCGTCCTTGGCTGCTGATCTCGCGAACGGCCATGCGAATGGTCACGCCCCCTGATGAGACTGCAACGATTTCATCGTCAATGCCGATCATAAAGGCGGCAACAACGAAACCTTTCTTACCTGTGAGCTTGATGCCAATAACTCCCTGGCCACCGCGTCCTTGGCGGTTGAACTTGTCGACCTGGGTGCGCTTTCCATATCCGGCGTCTGTGACAATCAGGATCGCGGTGTCGTCTTTGGCCACATCAACCGACACGAGTTCATCGCCGGTGCGCAACTTCATGCCACGCACACCTGCGGCCGCACGACCCATTGGCCGCACTTCGGTTTCGCTGAATCGAATGGTTTGACCTTTGCGGGAGACCATAAAGATGTCCTCTTCACCATTGGTCTCGATCACGCGTACGAGTTCATCTTTGGGTCGCAAGTTCAACGCGATCAACCCGTCACGACGACTGGAGTCATACGCATTGAATTCGGTTTTCTTCACCTGCCCTTGCTTCGTAGCGAAGAACAAGTAGCGCTCGCCATCGAAAGATCGGGTATCAATGATCGCTTGGATGGTTTCGCCGGCTTGTAACGGCAAAAGATTCACGATTGGGATTCCCTTGGCGGTGCGCTCACGCTCTGGGATGTCCACTGCCCGCAAGCGATAAACACGACCGCGGTTTGAGAAGAACAGCAAATAGGCGTGCGCGGTGGTGAAGATCACGTGCCGCACAACGTCTTCGGCTTTCAGTTTTGCTCCAGCTACTCCTCGACCACCACGGCTTTGAATGCGGAAGGAATCGGCGGTGACCGCCTTCACGTACTGGGCCTCGGTCATCACAATCACGAGCTCTTTGTCATCGACGAGAACTTCGATTCCCATTTCGCCGACGTCATGAGTGCGTGTGCACACGCGCGGGGTTGCAAACTTCTCCTTGATCTCAGACAGCTCGTCTTTGATCACAGTGCGCAAGACAGTGTCCTTGGCAAGGATCTCTTCGAGTTCCTTGATCCTCTTGTTGAGTTCCTCGATCTCAGATTCAAGATCAATTCGTGAAAGACGCGTGAGCTGGCGCAACTGCATGTCAAGGATGTCGATCGCCTGGCGTTCAGAGAACGTATACGGCTTCTTCATCAGAGTTTCTTTGGCTGCAGCAGCGTCGTCGCTCTTGCGAATCAACGCAATGATCGCATCAATGACATTGAGTGCCTTGATTCGACCTTCGAGGATGTGCGCACGATCTTTGGCCTTTTGCAGACGGAAGTTTGTGCGGCGAGTGATCACTTCAATCTGGTGACGCACATACCCATTCAGCATCCCGGAGAGATCGAGTGTGCGAGGCACGCCGTCTACAAGGGCGACCATGTTCACGGGGAAACTGGTCTGCAGTTGTGTGAGCTTGTAGAGGTTGTTGAGTACCACGTTGGCATTCGCATCGCGCTTTAGCGTGATGATCAGATTGGTCGCACCGCCCGAGGAGTTGTCGTTCACATCAGCGATGCCATCGAGGTCACCGCCGTCAACGAGTTCTTGAATACGCGCAGCAATTGATGAACAGCTCGCTTGGTACGGAAGTTCCGTGACCACAATCTGCATGCCGCCCTTGCGTGCCTCTTCAATTGAGCAAGTTGCACGCATCTTGATGCTTCCGCGACCAGTGCGGTAGGCGTCCATGATTCCTGCACGACCGAGGATTGACCCACCAGTTGGAAAATCTGGACCCTTGACGAAGTTCATGAGGTCTTCGTTTGTGGAATTTGGATTGTCGATGAGGTGGATGGTGGCATCAATCACTTCACCGAGGTTGTGTGGCGGGATGCTCGTAGCCATACCGACCGCGATTCCCTGTGATCCATTGACCATCAAGTTCGGGAACCGCGCCGGCAACACACTTGGTTCCTCTGTGGTGCCGTCATAGTTCGGAATCAGGTCAACTGTGTCTTCATCGATATCGGCCAACAGGCGCATGGCAAGAGCATGGAGACGGGACTCGGTGTAGCGGCTTGCAGCTGGCCCAAAGTCTGGCGAGCCGTAGTTGCCGTGGAAGTCAATCAACGGATGGCGCAACGAGAACGGCTGTGCCATTCGAACGAGCGCGTCATAAATCGCAGAGTCACCATGTGGGTGATAACGCGCCATGGTGTCGCCAGTGACGCGTGCACACTTCACGAATGGCCGATCCGGGCGAAAACCTTGCTGCTCCATGTCCCAGATGATGCGACGGTGTACGGGCTTTAGACCATCACGAACATCGGGCAATGCACGCGACATGATGACCGACATCGCATAGTCAAGGAACGAGCGCTCCATTTCGTCTTGGAGCGGAACTGGCTGGATCGCGTCTGTTATTGGTGTATCGCTCACGGTGCTGTCTTTCCGTCCATCAATCAGAAGTCAAGGTTGCGCACATCGCGTGCGTTGGTCTGGATGAAGTTCT
>CAIYHK010000033.1 GCA_903925985.1 uncultured Actinomycetes bacterium | reverse complement strand
CAGTGGCAAAGAGGCTCCGACTGCAAAGGACAGCAGTGAACTGATTGCCGCCTGAATCGGACGCGCTTTGGTTTTGTCATGAATGCCGAGTTCTTCGGCGAGGTGGGTCTTCAACGCGTCCTTGGCGGTTAATTCAACCGCAACTTGTCGTGCGAGATCACGCGACAACCCTTTGTGTTGATAGATCCCGATCAGTTCTTCGAGTTCACGCTCAGGAACATTTTCAAGTTCCCACTTCTCTTTGGCGATGTCAGCCTCTTCGGTGTCTTTTTGCGTGCGAACCGATACGTACTCACCGAGTCCCATAGACACTGCACCGGCCACGAGACCAGCCATACCAGCGGTGAGAATCGCCGTTCGTGTGGCGTCAGACGCAGCGACACCAAGAATTAGCGCAGAAGTTGAAATGATGCCGTCATTGGCCCCCAGGACCATTGCCCGCAACCAGCCCACACGATGAATTAGGTGGCGTTCCATCTCAATTAACACGCTTTAGAACCTACCCACTGATGAAGCGGTTAGTTGCTCCTAATAGGCTTTGTTTTGGCGATTTCGAATGCCACCAAGGCTGGAACAACATGACCAATACGATCTCTCCCCTCTTTGATGCCTCCAAGTGGCGCGAAGTAGCGGACTTTAATTTCACCGATATCACCTACCACCGTGCTGTTGAGCATGGAACCGTGAGAATCGCATTCAATCGCCCAGAAGTGCGCAATGCTTTCCGCCCACACACTGTGGATGAGCTTTATCGAGCGCTTGACCACGCGCGCATGACAACGGATGTTGGATGTGTGATTCTCACTGGCAATGGTCCATCACCAAAAGATGGTGGCTGGGCGTTTTGCAGCGGTGGTGACCAACGCATTCGTGGTCGCGATGGGTACAAGTATTCCGATGACGAAACAGGTACGAATGTAGATGCCGGCAAGACCGGTCGCCTGCACATCCTCGAGGTACAGCGATTGATTCGCTTCATGCCAAAAATCGTGATGTGCGTGGTGCCTGGATGGGCCGCGGGTGGTGGTCACAGTTTGCATGTGGTGTCAGATCTCACGCTTGCGAGCCGTGAACACGCGCGTTTCAAACAAACAGATGCCGATGTTGCAAGTTTTGATGGCGGTTTTGGCTCTGCGTATTTGGCCCGACAAGTTGGGCAAAAATTCGCCCGTGAGATCTTCTTTCTCGGGCGCGAGTATTCCGCTGAGGATGCCCATCGCATGGGGATGGTGAATGCCGTCGTTGATCATGATCGGCTCGAAGTTGAAGCATTGCAGTGGGCTAAGGAAATCAACAGCAAGAGTCCAACGGCACAGCGGATGCTCAAATTCAGTTTCAACATGATTGACGACGGTCTTGTCGGACAACAGGTGCTTGCCGGTGAAGCCACTCGCCTCGCATACATGACCGATGAGGCGCAAGAGGGACGCATGTCATTTCTCGAAAAGCGTGACCCCGACTGGTCGCCATTCCCCTGGCATTTTTAAAAATGCCCATCATCCACATCGAGGATGTAAACGACCCGCGCCTCGAAGTATTTCGCCTGAACGAACGGCAGTTGTTCCCTCGTGATCAACGCCGCGACCCCGCCGAGAGTGGACTCTTTGTCGCCGAAGGAGACTTGGTCGTGGAACGTGCCTTTGCTGCGGGTTGCAAACCACGAGCACTTCTCTGTGCCGAGCGTTATGCAAATCAATTGGGCGCGGTCGAAGTTGATGTGTTTACCGGTGATATCGAACTGCGCCGCGAAGTAACCGGTCTTGGTGTACCCCTCGATGCACTTGGAATATTTGAGAGACCCTCTCCCAAACGTTTGCCCACGTTGCTGAACAACTCGCGGCGCGTAGTTGCACTTGAGGCAGTCGACAATCCGACGAACATAGGTGCCGTGGTCCGCAGTGCAGCAGGTTTGGGATGGGATGCGCTGGCACTTGATTGGACCAGCGCCGATCCATTTGCGAGACGCGCACTTCGTGTAGCCATGGGTACTTCTTTCCTGTTGCCCCACGGTCGCGCAAACTCAGATCAAGCACTTTCAGACGAGCTCGAATCCGCCGATCTGACAATTGTCGCAATGACTCCTGACCCACGAGCAACTGATATTCGTGATCTGGCAACCGATACCGAATTCCGGTCACGTCGAATTGCAGTTCTTTTCGGTTCGGAACGAATTGGGCTTAGCGAACAGACTCTTGCCAAGGCTCATGTGCGTGCGCGAATTGCTATGCGCCCCAATGTGGACTCGTTGAACATCGCCAACGCTGCATCAATTGCGCTGTTTGCCCTGAGCTGACGCCGCACGATTAGCCTTAAAGACCGTGTCAAGACACCTAGTTCTGCGTCTCACATGCCCGGACACCACCGGGATCGTGGCTTCTGTGGCCACGGCTATTGCTGACCTCGGGGGCAGCATCGATCACGCAGACCAACACACAGATATCGATGGCACTTTTTTCCAACGAATTGAATTCAAATACCAGGGCACCGATTCGGATGCCGAGATCTTGAAGCGCCTATCATCTGTTGTAAGCAAGTTCGGAATGCGGGTAGATCTTCAAGACATGAACCGTGTGTCTCGAGTCGGTTTGCTCGCATCAAAACAGCCGCACTGCCTTTACGACATGTTGATCCGTTGGAAGTCTGGCGATCTGGCGATTGATATTCCGATCGTCATCTCAAATCATCCCGATCACGAGGATTTCTGTCGCAGTCTGGGAGTTGAGTTCCATTATCTACCAATCACCAAGGACACCCGAGCGCGCCAAGAGACCGAGATGGTCAAGCTATTGACTGCGGCAAACGTTGATCTTGTGGTCATGGCTCGTTACATGCAGATCCTCACGCCAACCGTGCTGGATGCATTCCCCATGAAGGTGATCAATATCCATCATTCGTTCCTTCCAGCATTCATTGGCGGAAATCCCTACCGGCAAGCATTTGATCGAGGCGTAAAACTCGTTGGCGCCACCGCCCATTATGCGACCGAGATTCTGGACGAAGGCCCAATCCTCGAGCAGGAAGTCGTTCGCGTTTCCCACCGAGATACACCCGAAACTATGGCTCGCAAGGGTCGCGATCTCGAGACAACTGTTCTTGCGCGTGCAGTCCGTGATCATGTGGAACACCGTGTGATGCTTTTTGGCAATCGCACTGTTGTCTTTAACTAGCCGCCCGTAGTGGGCAGTGATGGACGCTGATCCATCGGGAAATCCTCAT
>CAIYHK010000032.1 GCA_903925985.1 uncultured Actinomycetes bacterium | reverse complement strand
CGGGCTTCGATACCGCCGAGGAGGTATGCAAGCCATGAGCGGGTGCCGCGGAGATACCAAATGTGAACTACCGGAGCGGCGAGTTCAATATGGCCCATGCGATCACGGCGCACCTTGGAGCGTGTGACTTCAACACCACACTTCTCGCAGATGATTCCCTTGAAGCGCACGCGCTTGTACTTGCCGCAGTAGCACTCCCAGTCACGGGTTGGTCCGAAAATCTTTTCGCAGAACAAACCGTCGCGCTCGGGGCGCAGTGTGCGGTAGTTGATGGTTTCAGGCTTCTTAACTTCGCCTGCAGACCATGAACGAATCTGGTCAGCAGTAGCCAAACCAATCCGCAGCTGGTCAAACATATTCACGTCGAGCATTTGTGTCTCTTTCCTCTAGTCCCAGCTGATCTCAGAATGCGCGCTCGGCCTTGCGGCGCTCACGCTCACGGTCGTCGTCATCAGATCCGCGCTCTGGGCGGCTGATGTCGATACCAAGTTCATCGGTCGTGCGATAGATCTCATCGTCCATGTCACGCATTTCGATTTCCTGACCATCGGCAGCGAGTACCTCAACATCGAGGCACAGTGCTTGCATTTCCTTCATGAGAACCTTGAAGCTCTCTGGAATGCCTGGCTCTGGAATGTTCTCGCCCTTGACGATTGCTTCGTACACCTTCACGCGGCCGAGCACGTCGTCGGACTTGATGGTGAGGAGTTCCTGCAAGCAGTACGCCGCACCGTAAGCCTCGAGTGCCCACACTTCCATTTCACCGAAGCGCTGGCCACCGAATTGTGCCTTACCACCGAGTGGCTGCTGAGTGATCATCGAGTATGGACCCGTTGAGCGAGCGTGGATCTTGTCATCAACAAGGTGAGCAAGCTTCAGGATGTACATGTAGCCGACCGTGATCGGGTTGTCGTAAACCTCGCCGGTGCGACCGTTGTAAAGCGTGGTCTTACCGGTGGTCTCGATGAGACGCTGACCATCAACACCCTCAGGATTGAGGTTCTCAAGAATGCTCTTGATGGTCGGGTGCTTACCAGCGGTCTCTTCTTCATCCCAATGTGCACCGTCGAAAACGGGTGTTGCAATGAAAGTGGCCGGCGGCGTGTTCGGACGGGTCTTGGTCTCGGTGCCACGCACCACTACCTCACCGACCTGCTTGCCGTTCTTCACATCGTTCCAACCCCAACGCGCGCAGTAACCAAGATGCGCTTCGAGCACCTGGCCGACGTTCATACGTGATGGAACACCAAGTGGGTTCAAGATGATGTCAACATGTGTGCCGTCGGCAAGGTATGGCATGTCTTCGATCGGAAGGATCTTGGAGATAACACCCTTGTTGCCGTGACGACCAGCGAGCTTGTCACCAACTTGAATCTTGCGCTTTTGCGCAACGTACACACGCACGAGTTGATTAACACCGGGTGGGAGTTCGTCACCGTCTTCGCGCGAGAACACCTTGACGTCAATGACCTTGCCAGATTCACCGTGGGGAACCTTGAGCGATGTGTCACGAACTTCGCGAGCCTTCTCACCGAAGATGGCGCGCAACAGGCGCTCTTCTGGTGTGAGCTCGGTTTCACCCTTAGGTGTGACCTTGCCAACAAGAACGTCGCCAGGACCAACTTCTGCACCAACGCGAATGATGCCGCGATCGTCAAGGTCGCGGATGATGTCATCGGAAAGGTTCGGGATGTCACGCGAGATTTCTTCTGGACCAAGCTTCGTGTCACGAGCATCAACTTCATGCTCATGAATGTGGATCGACGTAAGCACGTCGTCCTTCACGAGACGCTCAGACAAGATGATTGCGTCTTCGAAGTTGTAACCCTCCCAAGGCATGAGTGCCACGAGGAGGTTCTTACCGAGTGCGAGTTCACCCTGATCGGTGCTCGGGCCATCGGCGAGAATGTCACCCTTCTTAACGACTTGTCCCTGACGAACGCGAACGATCTGGTTGATGCAGGTGTCCTGGTTCGAACGACGGAACTTCGCGAGGCGGTAAACCTTCTTGCCAGCAGTTGAGTACTGCACGGTGATTGAGTCGCCCGAAACTTCGGTGACTTCACCAGTGTCAATTGCCTGCAGAAGATCTGCGGCGTCGCGTGCGGCGCGAGATTCAATACCAGTTCCGATGTACGGAGCTTCTGCACGAATCAACGGCACTGCCTGACGCTGCATGTTCGCACCCATGAGCGCACGGTTTGCGTCGTCATGCTCAAGGAACGGAATCAATGCGGTTGCAACAGAAACAATCTGCTTTGGCGAAACGTCGATGTAGTCCACTTCTGACGGCGGCACGAAACCGATGTCGGTGGTGGCACCGAAGAATGACTCTGCTTCGAGCATCTTGCGCAGATCCTCGAGGCTTGCTGCTTGTGGCGAACGACGCACGAGCACGCGCTCGTCTTTGAAGGTGCCATCGGGGTTGATCGGCGTGTTGGCCTGAGCAACCACATAGTTCTCTTCTTCGTCGGCGGCCATGTAAACGATCTTGTTTGTGACCTTGCCGTTTTCAACCTTGCGGTAAGGAGTCTCAATGAAACCAAACTCGTTCACGCGTGCGTAGGTGGAAAGCGCACCGATAAGACCGATGTTCGGACCCTCAGGTGTTTCAATCGGGCACATGCGGCCGTAATGCGAGAAGTGAACGTCACGCACTTCGAAGCCGGCGCGCTCACGTGAGAGACCGCCCGGTCCGAGTGCCGACAAACGACGGCGGTGGGTAAGACCCGACAGTGGGTTCACTTGGTCCATGAACTGCGACAACTGCGAAGTACCAAAGAACTCCTTGATTGCAGCAACAACTGGACGAATGTTGATAAGGGTCTGCGGTGTGATCGCTTCCACGTCTTGGGTGGTCATGCGCTCGCGCACCACTCGCTCCATACGTGACAGACCAATGCGAACCTGGTTCTGAATCAATTCGCCAACCGAGCGG
>CAIYHK010000031.1 GCA_903925985.1 uncultured Actinomycetes bacterium | reverse complement strand
ACTTGTATTCGGTATTGCCCCTCATGCGCGCCTACGCTGAAGGCATGACAACTCCCGTTCGTATTGCCGTCACCGGTGCAGCCGGCCAGATTGGCTACAGCCTCCTTTTCCGTATCGCTTCTGGCGCTGTGTTTGGTCCAAACACTCCCGTCATCTTGCAGCTTCTTGAAATCACGCCAGCACTTGGCGCGCTGGAAGGTGTTCGCATGGAACTCGATGACTGTGCGTTCCCACTTCTCGCCGGAGTCGTGTGCACCGACAATGCAGAAACAGCATTCGGCGACGCAGATGCAGCATTCCTTGTTGGCGCAATGCCGCGTAAGGACGGCATGGAGCGCGGCGATCTTCTCAGCGCAAACGGTGGCATCTTCAAGCCACAGGGTCAGGCACTTGCTGCAGCAGCAAAGAAGGACGTGAAGGTTCTTGTTGTCGGTAACCCAGCAAACACAAACGCTGTGATTGCAATGAATAATGCAAAGGGTCTTGACCCAAGCCGTTTCACTGCGATGACACGTCTTGACCACAACCGTGCTCTCACTCAGTTGGCCACAAAGTTGGGCAAGCCTGTTACTGACATCAAGAAGATGACAATTTGGGGTAACCACTCCAGCACGCAGTACCCCGACCTTTTCCACTGTGAAGTCAATGGTCAAAATGCAGCGGCACTGGTGAATGATCAAGCCTGGATTGAAAACGATTTCATCCCCACCGTTGCAAAGCGTGGCGCCGCCATCATCAAGGCACGCGGTTTGTCTTCAGCAGCTTCTGCAGCAAATGCAGCAATCGATCACATGAACTCATGGGCACTCGGCACACCAGAAGGTGACTGGGTCTCCATGGCGATTCCATCTGACGGCAGCTACGGCGTACCAGAGGGCATCATCTCGTCGTTCCCGTGCGTCTGCAAGGACGGCAAGTACAGCATCGTTCAAGGTCTCGACATCGACGACTTCAGCCGTGCACGTATCGATGCGTCTGTTGCTGAGTTGGTGGAAGAGCGCGACGAAGTCAAGAAGCTCGGTCTCATCTAATTTCGATTCATTCGAACGAAAAGGGCCTATCGGGGTATTCCCGGTAGGCCCTTTTTCATTTTCTGGCTCCAGGTTGCGGTCTTTTGGCCAGCCTGATTAAATACCCGACTAAACCAGTCGGAATTATCAGGAATACCCAGAACCATGACCTCAACCTTTCAGACACCACAGGCCACTGATGGCCGTGCACCGTCTTGGGTGAGCGCGCGTCAGAGGGGTCAGGAAGCCCCGAAGGGGCGTATTCCGTCTTGGTTGTACCCCGTAGCTGCAGGCGGCTCTGTATTAGGCCTCTGGTGGGCTCTCACGGCCGTCGGAGTGTGGAGTGAACTGATCCTTCCGTCACCCGGACAGGTGTGGGATGCCCTGATTCAGTCGGTGACGACGCATAACGGTCAACCAGGTTTGAGTGGCTACTTCTTGTGGGAACACTTGTGGGCCAGTTTGTGGCGCATCATTCGTGGCGTTGCGTGGGCACTTGTTGTCGGTGCGCCCCTCGGACTCGCTCTTGGCCTCTGGCGTCCCTTCGAACGTTTCGCCGGTCCGATCGTCTCGTTCTTGCGCAGCCTTCCGCCTCTTGGCTATT
>CAIYHK010000030.1 GCA_903925985.1 uncultured Actinomycetes bacterium | reverse complement strand
GCTCTTATCCCGATCGGGATACTCCCTCAAACAAAGGAATCGAACATGAACAAGTCCACTTTCACCAAGCGAAAGGCGATGATCTGGATGGCATCGGGTGCAGCAGTACTCGGCCTCGGTGTCGGCATCACAAACATCGCATCCGCAGCAGAACAGCCCGATACAAAAGCAGCGGTGGAAACTCCACTTGAAGGCGACATCGCCGACCAAGTAACCGCCGCCGCTCTAGCGGTCGAACCAGGAGCAACCGTTGATCGCGTGGAAACCGATGACACCTACGCCTACGAAGCTCACGTCACGCTCGAAGACGGCACGCACAAAGTGCTTTTCTTCGATGAGAACTTTGAATTCCAAGGTGAAGCCCTCCCCACGCACGGCGGACCGGATCGCGGACATCACGATGGTGGACGCCATGGTGGTGGACAACATCCACACGGTGGACCACTATTCAACGGGACCCCACTTGAAGGTGACATCGCAGATCAAGTAACCGCCGCCGCTCTTGAGGCTGCACCAGGTGCAACTGTAAAGCTTGTTGTGGCTGGTGACACCTACGCCTATGAAGCACATGTCCTGCTTGAAGACGGCACACGCAAGGTCTTGTTCTTTGACGAAAACTTTGAATTCCAGAGTGAGGAAACTCTCCCCGCCCACGGTGGCCCTGGCGGCTGTGACCATCCAGATGACATGCCAGCGGAGAGCACGACCACAACTCTCAGTTGAGCGCCGCGCTACCAGCAGCATTACAAGTCCACAAGAGAGCCCAGCCGCCCCCCGGCTGGGCTCTTTAGTTTTCGTACGATAGTGACGTGAGCACAACACGATTTGAACCACACCGCGAGCACCGTGGTGAGACTTTTCGTTGGCGACTTGGTATCCGTTCTCTTGATCCAGTTGAGTGGTTCATATTCGACGAACACGCTGACCATGAATTGGAGCTCAAAAAACAACTGTCAGTTAATTTCCCCCACACAACGTTTGGGACAATCGACGGCGTAGCCGATGAAGTTGAGGAAGTTACATCTGCGATCATTAATCATCTGACAGCAGTTCACGCAGATCGATTTTCAAGTCTGCAAGTTGATTCTTCACTTCATCCTCTTGTCGCAATATCAATGCATGTGCAAGAAGACTTGATAGTCATGGTTGAACGCGATGGAGAATTGATTTTCGGTGCAGGAAGTGTGCACTTTCCGAATCGTTGGGATTTACGATCAAAACTTGGCCTTTCAATGCGCGAAGTGCATGCTCCTGTTGCCAGTTTGAACGATCAGCTTGAGCCAGCAATTGATGACTTCCTCGCACGGCTCTCTGTTGGCAAACCAGTGTGGCGTCTTGGTTGGGGTGTAATTGAAAACGCTGACCTCTACCAACCGACCGACGGCACGGCACCTGCACGTTTGGGCCGTGCGGCCCCTGCAGATCATTATCTCCGTGTCGAACGTGAAACTCTCATACGTTTTCCAAGAACAAGGTGCGTGCTCTTTACGATTCGGACTTTCCTGACACCACTGACTACAACGGCTAAAGACCCTGAATCTGCCCATTTATTGGCGAACGCACTTGATGCCCTACCTCCCGACATCGCCAGCTACAAACAACTCACCGAGAACCGAGCCGCAATTGCTTCATGGTTGCGTGAATTCAAATTGGCGGATTGAAAACGTAATGAGCAACTGTCAAAATTCCGATGGAGGTACCTGAAATGTCAAAAGTTAAAAAAGGGCGACTGACTGCGGATTTGCCCCCCAATGGTGATGTTGTCTTGTTCCTAATCGGAATGCGAATCAACAAGTTGTGGCAGGTTTGGCGCTGGATTCCCGTATTTGTCGCAATGCCAAAGATGATCTTTGAACTGGCCAAGAAACCTGAGCTGGGCCTGATCAACCGCCCGAAGACATTTGTTTCTGGTCGTGTAATCATGGTGGTGCAGTTTTGGCAGTCGTTCTCACATCTTGAGACATACGCTCGCAACCCCGAACTCACACATCTGCCCGCATGGCGTGCTTTCAATCGCCGAATCAAGGACAACGGCTCTGTTGGAATCTGGCACGAGACCTACCGAGTACCAGCAAGCAGCATTGATTCCATCTACGGCAATATGCCCGTGTTTGGTTTGGGCGCCGCTTACGGCACACGACCACCAGGCAATGTCGCAAACACTGCAGCCCAACGCATTGGTGATCGGCCCGAGGACACTCCCCCAGTTGAGAGTTACTGAAGCGTCACTTTGATCGCCGCAGTAGCGACGGTGAGTGCTTCACCACGCCGAGCCGCTTTACGATCGCTGCGCTCAATAAGAAGTTGATAAGCAATTCGATATTTGCGCTTCACGCGTTCCCGTACTTCAGCGGTGGCATCAGCATCGAGTAACTCAGCAGTACCTGAATAAACGTTGACGCCCGCTTTGACACGCCCCCGCACGTTGCAGACCTGAATCGTTACTTTTGGATTGGCAAGGATCCGCTTCACTTTCCACGAGTTCATCTCGGTTGTAAAGGCATACCCGCCTTCATAAGGGACACACCACACTGGTGCTGGAACTGGGGTTCCATCTTTGCGAAACGACACAAACGAGATGTACTTAGCGTTGTCAATTTCAGGGATCGTCATAACGTGTACCGGTATACGTTGGTCTCC
Organism: uncultured Actinomycetes bacterium; assembly: GCA_903925985.1. GTDB lineage: Bacteria > Actinomycetota > Acidimicrobiia > Acidimicrobiales > Ilumatobacteraceae > CAIYHK01. Next base: position 1,470 of record CAIYHK010000030.1, on the reverse strand, counting down.
CGCAACACGAAGCCCAACCGCAGATATAGCCGATTGGCCGCTTCTCGCGATGGGCGTGAAGTTAGTTCCACTGTTATTGCACCACGGCGCTTCGCTTCATCAAGAGCTGCAAGGTTCAACGCCTCACCCACTCCGTGACCACGCGCTGATTCATCAACAACAACGTCTTCAATCCACGCTCGAATGCCAGTTGGGATGCGAAAAGTCGCAAGTGTCAGCGACCCAACAATCTGATTTTCCACTCGTGCAATGAATAGAACCGAGGACCCCGAGGAAATCATCTCGTTCAATTCCTCCATTGAAGGCGGGGCATTCGATGACGACAGTTGTGGAATCAACTTCTGCATTGCCTGCACAAGTTCATCTGAGGCTTGGGTTGCCATTTCCACCGTTACTGACATGCGTAGCCAGCCTAATGTGCACCAGATTTCAATGTGACCACACCATCTTTTAGATGTATCGTTGGCTTTGAATGTCGACGCAGTCCCAGATCAAATGGCTCTCAAAGCCGGCACTTCGTCACCCTGCGGTGATCGCTGCTTTCAGTGGCTGGAATGATGCTGGCGATGCCGCTTCAGGTGCATTACAGCGACTCGTTGAAGTATGGGATGCACGGCCACTCGCGGAGCTTGATCCTGAGTTGTTCACCGACTTTGCAACAATTCGTCCCCACGTGCAGCTTCTTGACGGTCGCACGCGCAGCATCCGCTGGCCGATGGTCAAAGCGTGGTGGGCATCTACTCCTGGTTGTGACGTGATTCTGATTCTTGGCCCAGAACCAAGCCTCAGATGGAGAATGTTCACAGACCAAGTTCTTTCAATCGCAGAGAAGTTTGACTCGTCAATGTTCATCACTCTTGGTGCACTTTTGGCAGATGTACCCCACACTCGACCCGTCCAGCTCGTTGGCACAGCGAGCGATGACGACATGATTGAACGCTTTTCGCTACAGCGTTCTCAATACGAAGGCCCAACGGGAATCGTTGGCGTACTTCAGCAAGCGTCATTTGAGAGCGGTCTGAATGCCGCATCGCTATGGGCTGCAGTGCCCGCATACGCATCCCAAATACCTTCCCCTCGTGCTGCAATTGCATTGATCACACGTGCCTGCGAAATCATCGGCACACCGGCTCCCATCGGTGGGCTTTGGGACGAGATCGGCGACTACGACGCTCGTGTGTCTGATCTCATAGACGAAAATGACGACCTAGCGCCTTATGTTGAACGACTCGAGCAGATGACCGATGCCGAGATTGAAGATGAAGAGGAAGATGCAATCGCCTTGGCAGATGATGATTCTGGTGAGTTACTCATTGAAGAACTCGAACAGTTTCTGCGCGATCAAGACGAGCGCTAGTCAGCACGCGTAACTGCATGCAAAATCGCGCGTTGGATCTCTTTGCGATGATCAACATCTGTCACGAGTGATCCATCCCTGTTGCGAACATAGAAAGTGTCAACCGCTTCATC
>CAIYHK010000029.1 GCA_903925985.1 uncultured Actinomycetes bacterium | reverse complement strand
TGCTTCATCAACAAGGTCAATTGCTTTGTCTGGAAGAAAGCGATTAGTCAGGTAGCGGTTAGAAAGGACCGCCGCACTAACAAGCGCTGAGTCTTGAATACGCACACCGTGGTGAACTTCGTAACGCTCTTTCAATCCACGCAGGATCGCAATCGTGTCCTCAACTGTTGGCTCGCCGACATAGACCTGCTGAAAACGGCGTTCAAGTGCAGGATCCTTCTCGATGTGCTTGCGGTATTCATCAAGTGTGGTGGCTCCCACCATGTGTAACTCGCCACGTGCAAGCATCGGCTTGATCATGTTCCCGGCATCCATCGCCCCTTCGGCGGCACCAGCTCCAACAATCGTGTGCAACTCGTCCACGAATGTGATCACTTCACCTTCGGCATCAGTGATCTCTTTAAGAACTGCTTTCAGACGTTCTTCGAACTCGCCACGGTATTTTGCGCCAGCAAGCATCGACCCGATGTCCAATGAAACCAAACGCTTGTCTTTGAGCCCTTCAGGCACATCACCATCTGCAATACGACGCGCAAGCCCTTCAACAATCGCGGTCTTACCTACACCGGGTTCGCCAATTAACACGGGGTTGTTTTTAGAGCGACGCGAGAGGACCTGAATAACTCGCCGAATTTCCTCATCACGACCAATGACTGGATCGATCTTGCCTGCCCGTGCCCGAGCGGTGAGATCTTGACCATATTTTTCCAGTGCTTGGAATTGGTCCTCCGGATTTTGTGTGGTGACACGATGTGAACCCCGCACATCTTTGAGCGCTTGCAACAGGACTTCTTCGGCGAGACCAATGCGGTCACTTAGAGCAAGCATCAAGTGCTCGACCGACAAAAAGTCATCCCGCAGGTTGGCGCGATGGACATCGGCGGCATCGATCAGCCGCGAGAAGTCACGACTCATCTCTGGATTGCGTCCACCAACAGCCTGGGGGAGTGCGTGAATTTTCCCATCGGTTTCAGCAACCAGTGCATTCGCGTCGGCGCCGGCCTTGGCAAGGATCGCTGGCACGATTGTGCCCTGTTGCCCAAGTAGTGCTGCCAGCAAGTGTTCTGGGGTGAGTTCTGGATTGTTTCGACCACGAGCTGAATCAGCAGCGACATTGATCGCTTCTTGGGTCTTTGTTGTCCATTTGGTTGGGTCTATTGCCATTTTGTGCTCCTATCGCGCCTGGATCACTTGTCAAAAATTGATGGCTTGTGGCCAAAGATCGCAACTGCTTGACGCAGCGGAACAATCTCCCGCTTTGAACGCCGCTCGGCTTCGGTAACAGCGGAGTCAATCGTGTGCCGTAGTGACTCAACTTCGGCACGTAGCCGTACAACTTCCTCTTCGAGGGCCATCACATGCCGAATGCCTTCGAGATTCATGCCAGATGTTGCGAGTTCAGCAATCCGACGCAGGCGTGCGATGTCTTCGTCGGTGTACCGACGATTACCACCGGCTGTGCGTGCAGGATTCAGTAGCCCACGACGCTCATAGATTCGCAGTGTCTGTGGATGCATGCCCGCAAGTTCAGCGGCAACTGAAATCACATAGATAGAACGTGGCGCACTCATCACAACCTCCTAATCCCTAAACAGATCAATCCGGGGCAAACTCTTAGTTGCCTTGGCTAATTGCTCAACTATTTCTTTTTCTTCGTCGCTCAAGGTTTTTGGCACTTGAACTTCAACCGTGACGATCAGGTCACCTTGTGACTTGTCTGTTTCGATTCCTTTACTCTTGACCCGATGCCGTGAACCGGATTGTGTACCTGGCTTGAGTCGAAGCGTGACAGGCGCATCATCAAGAGTCGGCACGAGAATGTCGGCACCAAGTGCCGCCTCAGCAAACGTGATCGGGACTTTGACCGTGAGATTGTTCCCATCACGCTCAAAAAACTTGTGCGGCATTACCCGACACTCGACAAACAGATCACCCATTGGGCCACCATTACGGCCCGGGGCGCCGCGTCCCTTCAGTCGAATGCGCTGTCCGTCGACAACACCTGCGGGAATACGAAGCTTTACTTCACGGGCGCGCTTTTGGATTCCCGTTCCGCGGCAGCCAACACACGGATCGTCGATAATCACACCGCGACCTGTGCACGACGGACACGGAACTGCACGCGAAAAGAATCCTTGGTTGGTTTCGACTTCGCCTCGTCCCTTGCACTGCCCACAACGCCGTGGGGTTGTTCCAGTGCGTGCACCAGACCCATTGCAGCCCTCGCACGACGCATCACCGGTTAAGTGCACTGTGGTCAGCACTCCGTGTGCGGCCTCGCTGAATGACAGGGTCATCGCAGTTTCCATGTCGGGGCCACGCTGCGGGCCTGCACTGCGGCCTCCTCGCGCTCCGCCAAACATCTGCCCCAGAAGGTCGCTCACGTTGCCGGCGTCACCCATGTTGAAACTAAATCCGTCCGATCCAAAACCGCCGGCCATCGGTCCCATCCGCCGCACTTCGTCATACTCGCGTCGCTTGTCGTCATCACCGAGCACGTCGTAGGCCGCTGATATTTCCTTGAACTTCTCTTCAGCTGCCGCATTATTTGGATTGGTATCCGGGTGATATTGACGCGCGAGTTTTCGATACGACTTCGTGATGTCCTTCGCTGATGCGTTCTGCGGCACGCCAAGGACTGCGTAATAGTCCTTCTCGAACCACTCACGCTGAGGAGCCATCAGCCCTTCACCTTCACCATCGCCGCGCGAAGAACACGGCCCTTCCACTTGTATCCAGTACGCATAACCTCAATCACCACGGTTTCACCACCGTCGCCAGGCTCATGCATCACTGCATCCGCCAGCGCGGGATCAAATGGCTGGTCAAGAAGATCGAGGGCTTCAAGGCCCTGCTTTTGAAGCGTGCTAAGAAGAGCTGCCCAAAGTGGCTCGACATCTTTCGCACCATGATTGAAGGCCGCTTCGCCTGCATCGAGCACTGGGAGGAGTTCCTCAACTAGGCGTCCAGTTGCGCGATCGATGTCATCGACCAACTGTGCAGCCACACGCTTGCGGAAGTTTTCGAAATCAGCCTGCAAACGAATGGCCATGTCTTTGAATTGATCACGTTCGGCGAGAAGCGCCGCAGCGTCCAGTATTTCGGTGTCCGCTGCGGTCAGCTCCTCTTCGATTGATGACTCGACTTCACCGTTGATAGATGTGTCGTTCATTTCATCGCTCATGTGATAACCGTTCAGTTCTCGTCGATGATTTCAGCGTCAACGATTTCGTCGTCATTGGGCCCTGTTTGCCCCGACGCCGAAGAGCCCGCTGCATTCGCATCACGTGCTGCGGCTTCGTAGAGCTTCTGGCTGAAAGCCTGACTTGCCGACATCAACGCTTCGGTAGCGGTCTTGATCGCAGCGGTGTCATTGCTTTCCAACGCTTTACGCAAGTCTGAAAGGGGTTGCTCAACTGCGGCCTTTTCTTCGGCTGAGACATTGTCGCCCTGTTCACGCAGAACTTTTTCGGTCTGGTACACGAGTGAATCGGCGTTGTTGCGCACTTCTGCTTCCTCGCGGCGACGACGATCTTCCTCTGCGTGTGCTTCGGCGTCTTTCACCATCTGGTTGATGTCATCTTTTGAAAGCGAAGACTGCCCCGTGATGGTCATTGACTGTTCCTTGTTTGTAGCGCGATCCTTCGCGCTCACATGAACGATGCCGTTGGCGTCAATGTCGAATGTGACTTCGATCTGGGGCACACCGCGTGGCGCAGGTGGAAGATCAACAAGCTGGAACTTGCCGAGGGTCTTGTTATACGAAGCCATCTCGCGCTCGCCTTGAAGCACGTGGATTTCAACTGATGGTTGCATGTCCTCGGCGGTGGTGAATACTTCGGTCTTCTTCGTGGGAATCGTGGTGTTGCGTTCAATCAACTTGGTCATCACTCCACCCTTGGTCTCAATACCGAGAGAAAGTGGTGTGACATCGAGAAGAAGGACGTCCTTCACGTCACCCTTTAGAACACCGGCCTGGACTGCTGCACCGACGGCAACAACTTCATCGGGGTTAACGGTCTTGTTTGGCTCTTTGCCAGTGATGCTCATAACGAGTTCGCTAACGGCAGGCATACGGGTAGAGCCACCAACGAGGATCACGTGATGCAGATCGCCCTTGCTCACTCCGGCGTCCCTTAACGCGTGTTCGAATGCAACCTTGCAACGCTCAATTAGGTCTGCGGTCATTTCCTGGAACTTTGAACGTGAAAGCGTCTCATCAAGATGCAACGGGCCTTCCGCAGTTGCGGTGATGAATGGCAGGTTGATCTGGGTCTGCTGCACTTGGGAGAGTTCGATCTTTGCTTTTTCTGCAGCTTCCTTTAGGCGTTGGGTAGCCATACGGTCTTGTGCGAGATCAATACCGTGTGCACCTTTGAACTGTGCAACCAGCCAGTCAATGATGCGCTGATCCCAGTCGTCACCACCAAGATGCGTGTCACCGTGGGTGCTCTTGACTTCGAAAACGCCATCGCCAATTTCGAGAACACTCACGTCGAAGGTTCCACCACCAAGGTCGAATACAAGCACGAGTTCGTCTTGGCTTGATTTATCGAGACCATAAGCAAGTGCGGCTGCAGTGGGCTCATTGATGATGCGGAGAACTTCAAGACCTGCGATCTGTCCTGCTTCTTTGGTGGCGGTGCGCTGTGCATCGTCAAAATATGCGGGCACAGTGATCACAGCTTGTGTGACGGTGTCTCCCAAATAAGCCTCGGCATCACGCTTCAATTTCATCAACGTACGAGCGCTGATTTCCTGTGGGGTGTACTGCTTGCCGTCGATGTCTTCGGACTTCCACGCCTGACCCATGAAGCGCTTGATCGAACGGAAAGTGCGATCTGGGTTTGTAATCGCCTGGCGCTTTGCCACTTCGCCGACAAGGACCTCTCCGTTTTTGGAAAACGCCACCACTGACGGTGTCGTACGTGAGCCTTCTGAGTTCGGGATGACGACGGGGTCGCCGGCTTCGAGGACTGCCACAACTGAGTTGGTGGTTCCGAGGTCAATGCCTACTGCCTTGGCCATTGGGGGTTCTCCTTATTGTTCTTGGGTTCTGGGCTATCGGGGGGAGATCAGACTTGATACAACCTGACTCAACTTTAACGATGACCATTCAAACTCCCAACCTGAAGGGACAAATGTTTAGTCAATACGACTAAACATTTGTCCCTTCCCCCAATAACCACGCGGTCTGCGTACGATGAGAACATGACCGGATCGTTGGTTCTTCTCCGCCATGGCCAAAGCACCTGGAATGAGCTCAATCTGTTTACGGGGTGGCATGACGTTCCCCTTACGGCACAGGGCGAATCTGAGGCCAAGGCCGCAGGCCACACGATGGCGGCAGCGGGACTCGTATTCGATGTCGCTCACACGAGCCTGCTTACCCGGGCAGTGATCACTTGCCAGTTGGCTCTTGCCGAGATGGGCCAGGAATGGCTCCCCGTGGAGCGGCATTGGCGCCTGAACGAACGCCACTACGGGGCACTTCAAGGCCTCGACAAAAAGGCAACCGCAGAAAAATATGGCCAGGAACAGACCAACCTCTGGCGGCGGTCCTTTGATATTCCACCACCGCCTGTTGACCCATCAAGCCCGGAGCATCCATCACAGGATGACCGTTATTCGATGATTGCCCCTGATGCGCTTCCTGCTACCGAGTGCCTGAAAGATGTGGTTGCGCGCGTACTCCCGTACTGGCAAGACCAGATCGTTCCACAATTGCGCGCTGGACAAAATGTGCTCGTGGTGGCCCATGGCAACAGCCTGCGTGCCTTACTCATGCACCTCGAAGCCGTTTCGGAAACAGATATTGCTGGCATCAACATTCCAACGGGGGCGCCACGGCTCTACACATTTGATTCCGATATGAAGCTCACATCGGCCAAATATCTAGGTGATGCTGAAGCAATTGCGGCAGCGGCTGCAGCCGTGGCAGCACAATCACAGAAATAGGGCTGTTCGTATGGCCCAAAAATGGGCGTACACTTCAGGACATGGCCAGCAGGAAATCTCACACAGAACACCTCCGCAATGTCGCGCTCTTCTCGTCGTGCTCAACCAAAGACCTCGAAAAGATCGCCAAGTCAGGTGACGAAGTCACATTGCCAGCGGGATCAGTAATCGTCGACCAAGGGCAAATCGGCAAAGAGGCCTACATCCTCTTGAGCGGGACCGCCACAGTGCGTCGCAACGGCAAAAAGGTCGCCACTTTGAGTGCCGGCAACATCGTTGGCGAGTTGTCACTCTTGGATCACGGCCCACGCACTGCAACCGTGATTGCAGACACCAACTGCACTGCACTTGTGATCACCCACCGCAACCTCATCGGTGTGATTGATGCCGTTCCTGCACTTGCGCACAAGATCATGGCCTCAATGGCAGCGCGAATTCGCGAGTTCGACCGCGCTTCTTTCGGCTGAACCCAGCAATACCGCCACGCCCTTTATATAGGTGGGCGCGCTACAACCACTAGCGTCTATTGCGCTATGAGTACTCACGCTGGCTCTGAATCCGACACCACCGAAAAAGGTCCGAAGCGGCTGAAGCCGTATCAGATTTCGATCGCCCTGGGTATTGGCATTGGTGGCTTCACCGTGCTGTCGGGAATCGTTCCTCAATTCACCAAGTGGCACAGTGACTCCAAGGTCCATCGTGAAGTGTTCGGTGGAATCCCTGGCCCCTTGCAAGCAGCTTTCTACACCATCGTTCCGATCATGCTCGTGTGGGGTGCGTTCCAGTTCGCCCACCGAATTCGCAATTGGGAGCGTGGTGCGCCCGATCGTCGTCGTACAAATCTCGGCAACGCGAAACGTCGCCTAGCCGACTACCGCGCCGGTGTGTACATGCGCACGCTGCTTCGTGATTCGGCTGCCGGCCTCATGCACTCCATGATCTATTTCGGTTTCCTTGTTCTTCTTGGTGTGACCACCGTGCTTGAGATTGATCACCAGATGCCGGAGTCAGCAAAGTTCCTTCACGGCGATGTCTACCGCGGTTATGCCTTTGTTGGCGATGCGGCCGGTCTTGTTTTCACTGTTGGTGTCATCTGGGCAATCGTGCGCCGTTACATCCAGCGTCCTTACCGGATCCGCATCAAGACCAAGCCGGAGCATGCAGCGGCACTTGGTCTCTTGCTCTCATTTGGCCTCACGGGGTATGCAACTGAGATGTTCCGTATCGCGCATGATCAAGCTGCTGGTATTGACATGTCTTTTGAGAAGTGGAGCTTCATTGGCTATCCACTAGCCCAGCTCGTAAATGACGGTGGAACCGGTGCTCTCAGCAACTGGCACCAGTTCTTCTGGATCACGCATGTGGTCACCTTCGTGGCCTTCCTCGCTCTACTCCCAATCACAATGCTGCGCCACATGTTCACATCGCCATTGAACATGTACTTGCGTGATCGCGACCGCCCAAAGGGTGCGATGCGTGCAATGCCAAACCTGACCGAAACTTCACTTGAGAGTTTTGGTGCTGCTGTCGTGGAAGATTTCACGTGGAAGCAGTTGCTTGATACCGATGCATGCACGATGTGTGGACGCTGCACAAGCGTGTGTCCAGCCCACGCCACCGGCAAACCACTTGATCCGCGCGAAATAGTTCTTAAGACTGGTGAAGTGATGGCTGCAACCGCAGCACATGCTCCTGGTGGTCGCGTAACTCCACCAATCGGTGTGGATTCAGAAATCAAGATCGGTGCCAACTCGCTATTCGAACGCATCACGGCCGAAGAAATCTGGGCCTGCACTACTTGCAAGGCGTGCGATGAGATCTGCCCAGTCAACATTGAGATCCTCGACAAGATTCTTGACATGCGTCGTTACTTGTCGCTTATGGAAAGCAATTTCCCAGCTGAACTTGGAAACGCTTATCGCTCAATGGAGAACCAAGGCAACCCGTGGGGCATGAGCCAAGCGGACCGTGGCGAATGGGCAAAAGACCTCGAAGTTGCAATCGTCGATCCAGGTGATGCGTTCAATTACGAATATCTGTACTGGGTTGGTTGTGCTGGGTCGTTCGATGACAAGAACAAGAAGGTCACACAAGCGATGGCCAAATTGCTCAAGCGTGCAGGAATTGATGTTGCAATTCTTGGTCCCAGCGAAATGTGTACTGGTGACTCAGCGCGCCGTTCAGGCAACGAGTATCTGTTCCAGATGCTTGCAATGCCAAACATTGAAATGATGAACGGCATGGGTGTGAAGAAGATCATCACCCAGTGCCCACACTGCTTCAACACCTTGCAGAACGAGTACCCGCAATTCGGCGGCAACTACGAAGTGGTTCACCACAGCCAGTTGCTTGAACACCTAATTGACTCTGGAAAACTCGATATGTCCTCGGCGTCACTCGAAGATCGAATCACGTACCACGACTCCTGTTACTTAGGTCGCCACAATGACGTCTACATGGCGCCACGCAAAGTGGTGGGCTCAATTAAGGGTCTCCAGATTGTGGAGATGCCGCGCAACGGCACCAAGGGAATGTGCTGTGGCGCCGGTGGTGCACGCATGTGGATGGAAGAGTCCATCGGTACCAAGGTGAACGACGAGCGCGCTCGTGAAGCATTGAGCACCGGAGCTACACGCGTGGCAACTGCATGCCCGTTCTGTTACATCATGATGGATGATGGAGCCAAGGCAGCTGGAGCAGATGACAGCACTGTCAAAGTTGCTGACATCGCAATCCACGTGCTTGATGCACTAGAAAACGGTGAGCGCAATCTCGCTTCTCCTAGTGCGCCGCTCGTGCAACCAGTTGCAGGTGAATGAGCACGACGCCGATTAACTTCGGTGATCTGTATCACACTGGCATTGTCGTCAGTGATGTTGACCGCGCGAAAGTTGAATACAGGGATTTATTCGGAGTGACGTGGGGACTCGAAGGCGAAGCCGAAATGCCTGTGTGGCTTCCAAGTGGTGCCCGCGTGGTGAACTTTAAGTTCGCCTACACAAATGAAGGTCCTCATCGACTCGAATTGGTACACGCGATAGACGACTCCCTTTGGAGTGCCTCTGGTGTCGGCCAAGCACACCATTTTGGTTATTGGTGTGAAGATGTGACCGCTACCTCTGCAGAACTCGAACGGCGCGGGGTTCCACTCGCAGCAAAGATTGGTGTGGATTCAAAAGACTCCGAGTCAATGTTTGTGATGCATCGAATGAACTCGGGCGCATATCTAGAACTCGTGAGCGCGGCGGTACGCGAACACATGTTTATAAACGATTGAGCCCGGCTACTTGTTGAAGTTCTCGAAGTAACGACTCGGAGTTGGGCCGCGTTGCCCTTGATACTTTGAGCCCTTTGCGCCACTCCCGTAAGGATTTTCGGCAGGTGAGGTCATCTTCATAAACGACACTTGACCAATCTTCATTCCCGGATAAAGCGTGATCGGAAGATTGGCAACATTTGCTAACTCAAGAGTGACATGGCCATCGAAACCTGCATCGATAAAACCTGCGGTTGAGTGGATCAAGAGTCCAAGGCGACCAAGGCTGCTCTTGCCTTCCACACGAGCAACTAAATCGTCGGGAACGCCAACGCGCTCGAGTGTGCTGCCAAGGACGAATTCACCAGGATGCAACATGAACACACCGTCCAATGGGATCTCCACCAGCTCAGTTAGGTCTGTCATATCTTTCTTCACATCAATCACTCCGGCTGTGTGGTTGCGGAATACTCGGAACAGATTGGAGATTTTTACATCTACTGATGAGGGCTGAATACACGTTGCGTCGTATGGCTCAATGACGATGC
>CAIYHK010000028.1 GCA_903925985.1 uncultured Actinomycetes bacterium | reverse complement strand
GTGATGCCGGGTGTCTTGGCATCGATAATCAGATAAGAAATTCCCCAATGCTTGGGTTGATCGGGCCCAGGTGTGCCTGTGCGCACAAGGGTGAAGAGTCGGTCAGCCGAATGACCATTGCTGCTCCACAACTTTTGGCCATTGACGATGTAGTAGTCGCCGTCACGCACTGCCGAGGTTTTGAGGTTTGGCAAATCCGAGCCCGCTTCTGGCTCAGAAAATCCCTGCGCCCATGCTTCGCGTGAACTGAGTAGTGCAGGAAGCCAGCGTTCTTTCTGATCCGAAGTGGCGTATTTGATAATGGTTGGACCACAAATCGAGTAACCGGTTCCGAGCTGGCCTGGCACACGTGCCTTTGCCGACTCCTCGGCGTAGATGACCTGCTTCTCAAATGGAAGATCCATGCCTCCGTATTCGCGCGGCCAACTCGGGCCATTGGCCCGCATTTCCATCAACTTCCCGTGATACTCGCGTACCCACTGTCGACGCTCTTCAGCAGATGCACCAGGCTTACCTGGGTTGGCTGCGGCAAAGGCTTCACGCAACTGCTGACGAAAGGTCTCGTTATCGGCACTGGTGTCGATTTCCCCCATGGATACTCCCCGTCAAAGCACGCGCAGACAACGCGATGAACTTCAAAATACTAACCCTATTTGGGATTTGATGACCTAGCCCGGGTCGGCGCTTGAATCAGGCGACGATGTTGACGAGGCGGCCCGGAACAACGATCAGTTTCTTGGGGTCATTGCCGCCGAGGATCTCGGCAACCTTGGGGTCTGCCAGAGCAAGCGAGCGCAGTGTCGGCTCGTCTGTGTCCTTGGCAACCACGAGCTTGGTCCTGACTTTGCCGTTCACTTGCACGGGTATTTCGATTGTCTCCGATTCAAGCAACGCAGGGTCTGAAGCGGGAAAAGTGACGTACGTGACCGATTCAGAGTGCCCTAGGCGCGACCAGATCTCTTCGGCCATGTGTGGGCACAATGGCGCAAGCATCAGGGCCGCAGCGTCGGCAACTTCGCGTGGAGTTGACCCGTGGTGGTTCAAATGTTGCGTTGTTGCGTTGTTTAACTCAATGAGTTTGGCAATCGCGGTGTTGAAGCGCAGATTCTCCATGTCATTGCCGACACCTTCAATGGTCTTGTGCAGTAAGCGGCGCAGCTCCAGAGGAGCGGGGGTGTCAGCTACGCGTAATTCACCCGAGTCTTCGTCCACCACACTTCGCCACAGGCGTTGCAAGAACCGCTGCATGCCAATGACATCACGTGTGTTCCAGGGGCGACTCGCTTCAAGTGGACCCATCGACATCTCGTACAAGCGAAATGTATCCGCGCCATATTCGTCGTACATCTCGTCAGGCGTCACGATGTTCTTCAGGCTCTTGCCCATTTTCCCGTATTCGCGCGTAACGGGTTCGTTATTCCATGTGTATGCGCCATCGTTTTCGATGACTTCATACGCGGGCACGGGTTGTCCACGCATGTCGCGGTAGGCGTATGCCTGAATGTATCCCTGGTTAAACAGACGATGAAATGGTTCAGCACTGCTGACGTGGCCAAGATCAAAGAGCACCTTGTGCCAGAAACGCGCATAGAGAAGGTGCAGTACCGCATGCTCGACACCGCCGACATACAAATCAACACCACCAGTGTGTGATGCATCGCGTGGCCCCATCCAGTAACGCTCGACTTCGGGATCAACGAAACGCTCGGTGTTGGTCGGATCTAAATAACGCAGTTCATACCAACACGACCCAGCCCACTGAGGCATCACATTCAGTTCGCGTCGATAAGTCTTTTTTCCATCTCCGAGATCAAGTTCAACTTGCACCCACTCTTTTGCGCGCGACAGTGGTGGTTGTGGCGCTGACTTATCGTCATCGGGGTCAAGTGCCTGCGGCTTGAAGTCATCAAGTTCGGGGAGTTGCACCGGGAGAAGATGTTCAGGCACCGCAATTGGGTTGTCCTCAGCGTCATAAACAATGGGGAAGGGTTCACCCCAATACCTTTGGCGCGCAAAGAGCCAGTCACGGAGTTTGTAAGTGACTGCTACGGAACCTGTTCCTTTTTGTTCGAGCCATTCGCTGATCTTGCGCTTACTCTCTGCCAAGGAGTGCTTGCCGTTAAGGGAGATTTCATCGTTGGATGAGTTGATGAATTCGCCTTCGCCCACGAATGCTTCAGTCCACGTAGAACAATCGGCCGTTGGTTCGATGCTGTGATCGGCAAACCACTCAACAGGTGGCATCTGCACAGCAACGATGGGTAAATCGAACTTGCGTGCGAACTCAAAGTCGCGTTGGTCGCCCGCGGGAACAGCCATGATTGCCCCGGTGCCGTAGCCCATCAGTACGTAGTCCGCAATCCAAATCGGGATCTGCGCTCCATTCAAAGGGTTTGTTGCAAACGCGCCAGTAAAAACACCGGTCTTGGTGCGAGTGTCGTCTTGGCGTGATGCATCATCAGCCTTCGCAGCTTCAATTCGGTATGCATCAACAGCGGAACGCTGCTCTTGCGTAGCTAGCGAATCAACAAATGGATGCTCTGGGGAGAGCACCATGAAAGTTGCACCGAACAATGTGTCGGGTCGGGTTGTGAACACCTCAATTGCGCCCGCGGATGATGCAAAACGCACGCGTGCACCTTCGCTGCGACCAATCCAGTTGCGCTGCATGAGTTTGATTGGCTCTGGCCAATTCAAGCGGTCCAGATCATCAATCAAACGATCGGCGTATGCAGTTATGCGCATGGTCCACTGGCGCATGTTGCGCTTGAATACCGGGTAATTGCCAATGTCGCTTCGACCCTCTGCCGTGACTTCTTCGTTGGCAAGGATTGTTCCAAGCCCGGGGCACCAGTTGACGGGAGCATCCGACAAGTAAGCGAGGCGCTGGCTATCAATTACCTTGCGCTGCTCCGTGAAACTCAGGTCTTGCCACTTGCGTCCATCGGGAGTTTTGCGTTTCCCATCGCGGTATTGGGCTTCGAGTTCATCAATGTGTCGTGCTTTGTTAATCGTCGGGTCGTACCACGCATTGAAGATTTGCTGAAATACCCACTGGGTCCAGCGGTAGTACTCAACATCCGTTGTACTGACGCTTCGGCGTGGATCGTGACCGAGCCCAAGGCGGCGCAATTGCCGACGCATGTTGGCGATGTTTGATTCAGTGTTTTCCCGTGGATGAATGCCGGTTGCGATCGCGTGTTGTTCTGCGGGCAGACCAAAAGAGTCGTAGCCAAGCGCATGCAGAACGTTGAATCCCTTCATGCGCTTGTAACGCGCGAACACATCGGTACCGATATAACCAAGCGGATGGCCAACATGTAGCCCGGCACCTGATGGATAGGGGAACATGTCAAGCACAAAGAGTTTCTCTCTGCCTGCAACTTTTTCTGGCTCTGCGAGTGGCCCAGCAGGATTCGGGGCGTTGAATGTGCCATTCGCATCCCAATAGTCCTGCCAACGCGACTCGATACCAGCAGCTAGGGCAGCGTTGTACCTGAACTTGGGCGGATCTTGCCGTGTCGATTCGCTACTTGGTTCGGATGCTGCCATAAGTGATCGATTTTAGGTGTTGAAGGCCGACGGCCTCCCACCTATAGCGTGGGCATATGAGCAAACCACGTCGCCGTGCGTCCAACTCGGGCACCCACAAGTACCCGCGGTCGGCGCGACTCAACGAAATACTGCGCGAAGTGATTGCCGATGAACTCACAAAAATTGACGATGAGCGCATCGAATTCGTTACCGTGACTGCAATTGATGTCGATTCAGAGCTCAATCGTGCGATTGTCTATTTCGACTCGCTTGAAGGCGCTGAAGGCGACGACCGAATTAAAGAGGTGCTGGGCGAGCATCGGCGACGGATTCAGTCTGCAATTGGCGCCCAGGTGCGGGCGAAGAAAACTCCGATTCTTGAATTTCGGCCCGACGAAGTTATTCGGGCCGCTGAACGCATTGATGAAGTGATCCGCGAAACCGGATACCGCGGTCACGACGCGTCCTGACGATGGCGCGTCGCAAGCCGCCGCAGGTTCATGGCTTTCTTCTGATCGATAAGCCGGCGGGAATTACTAGCCAGGGTCTCGTTGGGCAGTTGCGCAAGAAGTTCAACGAACGCCAGATTGGTCACGCGGGCACTCTCGATCCCGACGCCACTGGCCTGATGCTGGTTGGCGTGGGGCGGGCAACACGGCTTCTGACGTTTCTTGTCGGCATGGACAAAACCTATGAAGGCGAATTGACTTTTGGTGCACGTACAGACACTCTCGACGCGGCAGGCAAAGTAATCGAGACCTTTGATATGCCCAATTTTGTGTCCACTGATGTTGAGAGCTGCATAACAAAACATCTCACTGGTGACATCATGCAGATTCCACCAATGGTCTCTGCGATACGCGTTGAAGGCAAGCGCTTGCATCAACTTGCTCGCGAAGGCATTGAGATTGAAAGAACTCCACGTGCGGTGACCATCTCTCGTTTTGATGTAAAGACAACAAGTGACCCACACACTTGGTCTTTTGCAATTGACTGCTCATCTGGAACCTACATTCGCTCACTTGCTGATGATCTCGGGAAGTTGATGGGTGGTGGCGCTTACCTAAAGACACTTAGACGCACGCGTGTTGGGCCGTTCAATGTCGGGGCAGCAACTGATGTGGAGCACGCAGTGCTGTTGGATCCACTCGCGGCCGTTGCGCACATGTCACGGGTGCAGGTGGACGATTCCACCAAGGCGCGTGTTCTGCACGGATCGGTGCTCGACCAAGGCGATTTGTTTGCGGGCGATAGTCCTTGGGCTGTGTGCGATTTGGCTGGTGAATTGCTGGCGATTTACGAGCCGCACCGTGAATCAACTGTTAAACCCGCGGTTGTGATAGCCGAAAATTCGCCGTGAGTCGGTAGCGTTTTTTCTGTGCAAGTAATCCGTGACCTCAACACAGCTGCATTTCCTGGCCAACGCACGGTAATAACTATCGGCGCATATGACGGTGTGCACGCAGGGCACCGCGAAGTCATTGCGCGTGTGCGCACCCGTGCTGAGCAGCTTGGGGCGAAGAGCGTTGTCGTTACTTTCGACAAACATCCTGCATGGGTGGTCCGCCCCGAGTCGGCGCCGAAATTGTTGACCAGTAACGAACAAAAGCTCGAACTGCTAGAGGCCACTGGCGTGGATGCCACGGTTCTCGTTCCATTTGATGACCAAGCATCACACGAGAAGCCCGAAGATTTTGTCAAGCGAGTTCTCGTCAATTGTCTGGCTGTGCGAGCAGTGGTGGTGGGTGAAGATTTCCACTTCGGTTACAAGCGCAGTGGCAATGTTCCGTTGTTAAGTGAGCTTGGCATGGCGCATGACTTCGAAGTCGAGCCAGTGCAGTTAATCAATCGTGGAGATGGCGTTGCCGAGCCCGTTAGCTCGACCTCAATCCGCCGTGCGCTCGCTGGCGGTCAAGTAATAACAGCAACTGAAATGCTCGGCCATCATTTTGAAGCGGTGGGAACAGTGGTGAAAGGTGATCAACGCGGTCGCACGATCGGCTTTCCGACAGCCAATGTTGAAGTTGCAAGCCTCACTTGTTTGCCCGCTGACGGTGTTTATGCCGGACTCTACGAACGACCGAACGGCGAAGTGCACCCATGCGCGATCAACCTTGGGCGGCGTCCAACTTTTTACGATGCGCAGAATTACTCCCTTCTTGAAGCCCATCTAATTGGCTTTGATGGCAATCTTTACAGCGAGTTGGCGAAGGTTCGTTTTGTCGATTTCTTGCGCAGTGAGCGCAAGTTTGACGGCATTGATTCTTTGAAGGCGCAACTCATGCAGGACATTGAGCACGCCAAGCAAGCGCTCAACGCTTAGCAATAGAAGCGTCGGCGTAAAGCGTTGTCCGCTGTCGCAGCGGGCGACCAAGAGGTGCCACTAAATCACGGAATTTTTCATCCGTCATCATTTGGCCATGGCTTGCACCGGCTGCACGTGAGATGTTCTCATCCATGAGGGTGCCACCAACGTCGTTGCATCCAGATTGCAGCAACTGGCGTGCGCCATCGACGCCGATCTTCACCCATGAAACTTGAATGTTGTCCACGAACCCGTGGTACGCAATTCGACCTACTGCGTGCATCAGCAGTGTTTCGCGGAATGTGGGTCCGCGTCGCGCTTTCTTTTGCAAGTAGATGGGGGAGGCCATGTGCACAAATGGCAGTGGCACAAACTCGGTGAAACCGCCGGTCTCTTTTTGTAGCTCGCGGGTGCGGATGATGTGGCGGGCCCAAGATTCGGGTTGTTCGACACTGCCAAACATGATCGTGATGTTTGACCGGAGTCCGACGCGATGCGCAACACGATGACACTCAAGCCATTCATCTGTGTTGACTTTGTCAGCACAGATGATGGCGCGCACAGGATCATCGAGAATCTCAGCTGCGGTGCCAGGCAGAGTGCCCAGCCCTGCTTCTTTTAGTCGCAGCAAGTAAGACTCAAGTGGCTCGCTTAATCGGCGCGCACCCTCGGTTACTTCAAGTGCTGTGAAGCCGTGAATGTGCATGTTTGGCACGGCATTCTTTACGGCACGCGTTACGTCGATGTAATAGTCGCCATCGAAGTCTGGATGAATTCCACCCTGGAGGGTTACTTCAGTTGCTCCAAGATCCCAAGCTTCGCGGGCGCGTTCGGCGATGTCATCAAGTGTGAGCAGGTACGGAGTGCCGCGCAAGTTAAGTGAAAGTGTGCCTTTCGAGAAACCACAGAACTTGCACTTGAAGGTGCACACGTTTGTGTAGTTGATGTTGCGGTTGTGTACCCAAGTGATTTCTTCACCAACAGTTTGATGGCGTAGGTGATCGGCAAACTCCGCAATCGCCGAAACTTCACGGCCGCGAGCTCGGAACAACGTGACAATCTGTTGCTCATTGAGTTCTTCACCCGACTCAGCGCAAGCCAACACCTCTGCAATCGCAGGGGAGAGCTTCTTTGTGCTTGGTACAAGGGTTGGTGGAGCAACGTTGGCACCCGAATACCACTGTGATGAGCGGTGGCCGACCAAGATCACTTCGGCACCGTCATGAACTACATCGGCAGCGGTGACCTTTTCGGGCCAGATTTCACCTGGATCGTCGCGGCCAAAACCGTCGGCATCGCTACGGTCTTGAACTGGGAAGTGCAGGGCGGCATCAATCCAAGTATCTGGTTGGCGCACGAATTCGGGATAGATGGTTAGTCGCGGGGCGAGTTCAAATCCCGCATTCTCAGTGACTTCTCGCAACCGATCAAGATCGGGCCACGGCCGCTCGGGATTCACGTGGTCGGCAGTTACAGGCGATACACCGCCCCAGTCGTCAATGCCTGCATCGAGTAACACGCCAAAGTCCTCAGTGAGATTGGGTGGTGCCTGCAGGTGAATCTCTGGCGGAAGCATCACGCGAGCAGTTGCGATGGTCCAGAGGAATTCATCATCTGGGCAAGGAGGTTCGTTCTGCATGCCGGTTCGTGGCTTGGGCAGGAAGTTCTGCACAATGACTTCTTGAACATGACCGTGTTTACGATGCGACTCGATGATCGCAGTTAGTGCATCAATTCGATCAGCACGGGTTTCGCCAATTCCCACCAAGAGGCCGGTGGTAAATGGGATCTTTAGTTGCCCTGCAAAATCAAGCGTGTCGAGTCGGCGCTGTGGCGCTTTGTCAGGTGCGCCACGGTGGCAAGCGAGATCATCACGCAGCGATTCGAGCATCATTCCTTGGGACGGTGAAACCGCACGAAGCTGCGCTAGTTCATCGTGGTAAAGCGCACCTGCATTGGCATGGGGGAGTAGTCCAGTTTCTTTGACCACGAGCTGCGCCATGTCATGGAGATAGTGAACGGTGCTGTCGTATCCGTTGTCTGCGAGCCACTTCTTGGCAACCTCGTATTTGAGCTCAGGGCGTTCACCGAGTGTGAACAGTGCCTCGTGGCAACCACGCCTCGCGCCCTGTTTGGCAATTTTTAGAACTTCCTCAGGACTCAGGTACGGATTCTGGAGTCGTGCTGGTGGTTGAGCGAACGTGCAGTAGCCGCAGGTATCGCGACACAGCATCGTTAGTGGAATAAAAACCTTCGGCGAGAAGGTGATTCTCGTGCCGGTGCGTGCGTCACGAACGGCTCGTGCTTGCGACATGAGAGTCGCAATGTCATCGGAAATTATGCGTGTGCGCAGCACCAGCAGGCCTCCTCAGGCGGAACAAGAATTTAGGTTTTTGCCAGTGCGTAACCAACCCGAAGGGAGAGCAAGATGATCCCCGAAGGCCGCAAATGTTGCGCTGTGTTTAGGTTAGCCCGAAGGCTTTGGACTTCAAGCGTTGAATGGGGCGTGGAACATTCCACGAACACTGGCACCGGTTAGTGGTACCCGGTGTCCCGTGCGGCTGATAAAGCCCATCTGCATGCCGGTAACGGGATCAAGCACCGAAAGGAACTGTTCGTGCCCATCGTCGTCAACATGTAGATCCGTGATTAGCGATGGGTCGGCGCGAACAAGCTCATTCTGGGCATAGGCGGTGTTTAGTACCTCAATCACGACTCGACTGATACCTGCACCGTGGGTTTCCAGGTGTTGAGCTACAGCCGGGTCACCAGTTGGTGCGATGAGAGCAATCATTACGCCGCCTGCGGTTGCAATAACCACACCTTGATCTTCGGTAGG
>CAIYHK010000027.1 GCA_903925985.1 uncultured Actinomycetes bacterium | reverse complement strand
GTCCGCACCTAGAGCCGCGGCAACCGCAACCGCTGTTGTGTCACTACCGCCACGACCAAGTGTTGTGATCTCGCTCTCGGTACTCACACCTTGAAATCCAGCCACAACGCACACGCGACCTTCATCCAGCGCAGCACGAACACGATCACCTTTGACTTCAAGGATCTTCGCTTTTGTGTGAACCGTGTCGGTGATGATCCCAACCTGACTACCGGTGAAGGACTTTGCCTCCACCCCCAGATCGGCAAGTGCCATGCACAACAGCGCCATCGAAATGCGTTCGCCCGTTGTTAGGAGCATGTCCATTTCGCGACCCGGGTGGGTCTTGGAAACCTGGTTAGCAAGATTGATGAGGTTGTCAGTGCTTTTGCCCATCGCTGACACCACTGCAACAACCTGATTCCCGTGGCTCTTTGTATACGCGATGTGTTCAGCGACAGCCCGAATGCGCTCAGGATCGGCAACCGAGGTGCCTCCATATTTTTGAACAATAAGCGCCATAACCACTTCAAAGTTAGTGGTTGGACCCCTCGCCGACCTGTGCTGTATTCCTGACACGCACTATCCTTCTCCCCTTGTGGGTACCGCAAAGAGAGAACGCCAGAAGCAAAACCGTGCCGAGCGTCGCGTCGTTGACGCCCGCCGATACCGAACATCCTTGATTAGGCGCCGAATACTGAAGTGGGGCGGAATCATCGCCGCAATCATCCTTGGTGCTTTACTTCTCGTGACCTTCACTGATGATGACGAGCCAGCTGCAACCAGCACAACCACTACTGAAGCGCCACCACCGACTACAGCCCCAGGTGCCACGCTCTCTGGTGAGACCCCTTGCCCTGCTGCTGATGGCACTGCCGAACGCACGATCAAATTTGAAAAAGCACCAACACTTTGTATTGATCCGGCAAAAACTTACACAGCAACTTTTGAAACTAGTGAAGGCACCATCGTTGCCGAGCTTGATGCCGAAACTGTTCCCAACACTGTGAACAACTTTGTTGTCTTGTCGCGTTACAAGTACTACGACACTTCACTCTTGTTCAGAACCGATCCTTCGATTGACATCATCCAAGGTGGTGGTGAAACAAATGCCGACAATCCTGGTTACACGATCAAAGATGAGGGTGGAAAGTTCACCTATAAAGAAGGGGACCTAGTGATGGCACGTACTGCTGCGCCAGACAGTGCAGGCGGTCAGTTCTTCTTCGCAACTGGCCCCAATGTTTCAGCACTCGATGGTCAAGGCACCTACGTCGTGTTCGGTCGTGTTACCGAAGGTCTAGATGTTCTAAAAAGTGTGATGGATTTGCACGTCAATTTGAACAACGGGCTTGGTGGCGCACCGAGTCGCGCTGTCACTGTTGATTCGGTGACCATCACCGAATCCTGATCAACCGACGAAAGTAGTTCGCAGCGTTGCTAGCTCGGCGTCGGTGACCCCAAGCGACTTCAAATAACGATTCATTGATCCGTTCTTTTGCACGATGTCACCCAAAACAATGTGCATCGCCTGTGGATCAGCAGCCAACATCACTGGTGGAGTATCGATCAACTTCTGCAGATACTCCGGATTGTTGTTGGAAGCCCACTCACGAAGGCGTTCAATTGCACCATTCGTGAGACCGTAGTCCGCAACCACCAAATCAAGATCAACACCAACGGACATCAGCACCATCGCTGCGATCAATCCCGTGCGATCTTTGCCCGCAGCACAATGAAAAACGGCAGGCAGACTTACAGGATCGGTCATGACACGAAAAGCATGTGCGAATTTCTCCGCACCACTGTCAAGCATGTCGCGGTAGGCCCAAACCAAATACTCAGTGGCGGCCTCGATGCCAGGCACATTTTCCCTGCTCCAAGTTTGATCAATCACCGGCACGTGCACGAAGTCGACTGGATGGTGTTCGAATGGAAAACGGCCGTTGGCCTCGAGTTCACGGAAGGTTCGCAGGTCGATCACGGTGCGCAAGTTCAATGTGGCAACAACCCGAAGGTCGTCAGGTGTCAATCTGAATAATCCATCAGCGCGGTAAATCATTCCCCATCTCGTGGTCCCACCGTCTGCTGGATAACCACCGAGATCACGAAAGTTGTGAACTGCACCAAGGTGTATCTGCCGATTGGGATGCAACAACAGGTCTTCAAACTGATCAGCATTCACGCAGCAAGGGTACGGGAATCACCGCCCCCAACCGTCATGTGCGCATGAACCCACGATGAGAGTTGGGTGAATTACCAGTGGGTAACTAGCCTGAGTGAATGGAAATCAATCGTGTTGGAATTGTCGGCTCAGGAATCATGGGGTCGGGTCTTGCAGAAGTTGCCGCCAAAGCTGGCTGCCAAGTTGTCTTGCGTTCACGCAACCAAGACACTGCACAAGCAAGTGTCAAAGGTGTGGCGAAGAATCTTGCCAAGCAAGTTGAACGCGGCAAACTCACTGCAGATGATGCAGCAGCCATCGAAGCACGCATCACGCCAACTGCTGATCTCAAAGATCTTGCTGACTGTGACTTGATTATCGAATCAGTGGTTGAAGATCTTCCGACCAAGCTTGCGCTGTTCAAGGAACTCGACGCTGTTGCAAAGCCAAGTGCGATTCTCGCCACGAACACAAGCACTCTGCCGGTCGTCGAAATGGCAGTTGCCACGAACCGCCCATCACAAGTTTGTGGAATCCACTTTTTCAATCCAGCAACAGCAATGTCACTAGTTGAAGTAGTTGCACCAGTTACTGCAGCAAATGAAACTCTTGATACCGCTACACAGTTTGCAGTCAAGTGTGGGAAAGATGCAGTGCGAGTTCAGGACCGTGCTGGTTTTGTGGTTAATGCACTGCTGTTTCCATATCTGAACAACGCTGTTCGTATTTGGGAGCAAGGAACGGCATCAATGGAAGACATCGACACCGCGATGAAAGGTGGCTGCAATTTCCCAATGGGTCCTTTTGCGTTGCTCGACCTCGTTGGTCTGGATACCTCGCTGGCAATCCTCGATGCTCTCTACGCTGAATTCCGTGACCCCAACTATGCAGCAGTACCAACCTTGCGCCGCATGGTTGCTGCGGGCCGACTTGGTCGTAAAACAAAACAAGGCTTCTACTCATACTGACCACCACGAATCCATTTGATGCGCCACACCAATTGGTTGGAGCATGTGAATGGGAGTTTCCAGCCATGCACAAGTGGCCTGGGTCTGATGTCATAACCGCTGGTGCAGATCTTGCACCAGCAACCCTGATCCATGCATATACGCACGGGATGTTCCCAATGGATATCGAAACACGCCGCGGGCGAGTTCTTGGCTGGTGGTCACCAACAGAACGCGGCGTATTGCC
>CAIYHK010000026.1 GCA_903925985.1 uncultured Actinomycetes bacterium | reverse complement strand
GCAATCTGCGGCGATGCATGCGGTGGGGTCTCTCTGGGGACACACCAAACACACTGTGTGACCTGGCAGTCCGAGCTGGTCTTGGCCAAGGATGCGATCAAGACCTTGCCGATAAGTCTCTTTATGAGCTTGTGTGCGTAGCGGTTCACCATGGTGGGCGTGTAAAGGCGGATGTCGACCTTGCTGCGCGCATTGTCATTCAACGCCTGTTGCCCGGATTGATTTCAATCGCATCTCGGCGCGGTCGAATCTGCGACGGTGGGTTTGATGAAGCGTTTAGTCGAGTGCTCACAGAAGCTTGGACAACTGTTATTCACTTCCCAGTCGAAAGACGCACACACAAGATTGCAGTAAATATCCTTCGCGATTCTGAAAGCCGAGCGTTCTGGCGTGGTGATCGTGCGGCAAAAGTTGAGGCATCGCGTCGTGAAATCTTTGTTGCTGAGCAGATGCGCACTTCCGCAGAAAATGAGGACAACGAAACTATGCGTTTATACGCGTGGGAATTCGCTCACGACCACCTAACTGGACAGCAACTAGACGTTTTCAAAGAAATGTTTACGGGGGTGTCATCCGCCGACACAGCTGCACGGCTTGGCTTAACCGAACGCGCAGTGCGTTACCACCGCACCGCTGTCACCGATCAGTTGCGTAGTTTGGTTCTACGCAGCCGCAATGAATTAGTCACAACGAACACGCTTGAGCCAGCCATTGCAAACCCTGCGATCATTGGATCGAGAACGCCGGTTGCCGCCAACGGAAGCGCAGCAACGTTGTAAGCAAACGCCCAGAAAATATTGGCTTTGATGGTCCGCAAAGTGGCGCGCGAAAGAAGCAGCGCATCCTGAACCGCACGCAGATCTCCACCAACAATCGTGATGTCTGCTGCTTGCATTGCAGCATCAGTGCCAGTTCCCATTGCGATACCAATATCTGCTTGCACGAGGGCTGCTGCATCGTTCACACCATCACCGACCATGGCGACAACGCGACCTTGTTCTTGTAATTGGCGCACCACTTCAACCTTGCGTGCGGGTAACACGCCCGCAATCACATGATCCGTATCAGTTGGGATTCCAACGAGCTCGGCTACACGCATAGCTGCACCACGAGAATCACCGCTGCACAGAACGGGATCTAGACCACTTTCTCGCAACACCCGAAGAGCATCCGTGCTGGTCGGTTTAATAGTGTCGGATACTACGAATATGGCGCGCGCCGAGCCGAGCCATGCGGCGAAGATTGCTGTGTCACCGTGCTTCGTGGCGAGTGCAAGTGCTTCCTCGAGTTCAGGTGGCACCGAGATGGCCTCGGCCGCCATAAAAGCAGCATTACCCACACTGATTCGCAATCCATTTACGGTTCCGCGTGCACCACGCCCGGCAACGTTTTCAAAGTTCTCCACCTCAGGTAGCGAGCCGAGTTCCTTTAGAGCCGCATTAGTAATCGCACGAGCGATTGGATGTTCGCTCGCCGCTTCAAGGGCACCCGTGAGCCCGATGACTTCTTCGTGTGAAACGCCTGCTGCGCTGATCACGTTGTGCAGGGTCATTACACCTGTGGTCAGTGTGCCAGTTTTATCGAACACGATTGTGTCGACTTTGCGCGTTTGTTCAAGAACATCGGCTCCAGAAATCACAATGCCTAGCTGTGCTGCGCGACCCGTGCCCACCAATAATGCAGTTGGGGTGGCGAGTCCGAGTGCACACGGGCAAGCGATGATCAGCACCGCCACTGCGGCGGTGAATGCGTCGTTGGCTGCATGATCGGTCAAGAGCCAGACCGCCAGCGTGGCAGCAGCGCCGATGATCACCAGCGGGACGAACACCGCGCTCACCCGATCGGCGAGTCTTTGTGCAGGGGCCTTCTTAGTTTGCGCATCGTGCACGAGCCGCGCCATGGATGCAAGTGTCGTATCTGCACCTACTCTTGTGGCGCGCACAACAATGCGGCCGTTGGCGTTCACAGTTGCACCAGTCACTGGCGAACCAGGCTGCTTTTCAACCGGCAAACTCTCGCCCGTAATCATTGATTCATCAACAGCCGAGTTGCCAGAAAGCACTACACCATCGGTGGCGATCTTTTCGCCGGGGCGCACTACGAACTGATCGCCAATCTGAAGTCGCTCGACTGGAGTCGGTACTTCAACGCCTTCTTGTAAAACATTTGCTTGCTTTGCCCCCATTGACATCAATGCGCGCAACGCGTCTCCGGCACGGAATCGGGCACGCGTTTCGAGATAGCGCCCAAGCACAAGAAACAGAACCACACCAGCGGCGACTTCGAAATAGACATGGCTAGAAGAACCACCCATGTCCATCCCGCTGTGACCGGCCATTGTTTGGCCAGCATCTCCCCAAATCAATGCCCATAATGACCACGCGAAGGCGGCGGTAACACCGATGGAAATGAGTGTGTCCATCGTGGTTGCAAGGTGACGCAGATTGACCAGCGTCGCTCGGTGGAAGGGCCATGCAACCCAGGTGATTACTGGTGTTGTAAATCCCAATGCCCACCATTGCCAGTTGTTGAAGTGCCATGGATCAACCATTGAAATGACGATCACCGGCAGTGCAAGAGGCAGTGACACAAAGAGTCGACGACGCCATGCGTGATATGCGGCATCGGCTTCGTTTTTGGTTGTCGCACTGCGGACAGCTGCGGTGTAGCCGAGAGATTCAATGGCTTGAATTACCGCCGAAGTATTCGTGGTGTCCGACCCCACGAACCCGACATGTGCGGATTCGGTTGCGTAGTTCACCGTGGCCTCAACGCCAGGCAGTTTGTTGAGCTTCTTCTCAATCCGCATCGCGCAAGACGCACAGGTCATGCCCCCGACTTCAAGGTCGAGAACGGCCGCGGTCGCGTTACTTGGCAACGGCTTCGAACCCTGCTTCATCAACAGCGGCTGTGATCTGGTCCCAGTTGACACCCTCTGCATCGATTTCGACTGCTTTAGATTCAAGGTTCACGCGCACAGCGGTAACACCCGACAATTTGCCGAGTTCATTCTCTATCGATGCTTTGCAGTGGCCACAGGTCATACCAGGAACTTGAAACGCGTGAGTTGCCATGACTTCAGGCTATCTCTGGCGGCTACGAGATGTTCTTTGCGGTCACCCAAAGAACTTCGCAAAACGTAGATAGCGGATCGGAATCCAAGCCAACTACTTTGGCTTCGTCGTCCCATCGGCGTAACTGAACCGCTTCTTTGAACCACTTATGTGACTCAAAGTCTGCGCATTCAGTCGCAGACATCGGTCCGCCTTGAAAATGAAGGCTCTGTTTGGAAGCCTCACTCAGAGCTGCGGCGTATTCGGTATCTCTGGCACAAAGCCAGCGTTTCGCAGCCACGTGCCACCGAATCGGCTCGGTCACCGAATCTGGAAATTGCTGTGCGAGTTCGTCAGCGCCAACCTTCTCATGGCGTAGGTCTTGCGTGAAATGCGAATCATCAGCACCCATCGCATCGAGATGCATGAGGTGCCCGATGTCGTGCAACAAGGCAGCGAGCACGAGGTTGCTCGATGCTCCACTCACTGTTGCAAGATTCGCTGCCTGCACGGCGTGATCGACTTGTGAGATGTCCTCCGAATAGAAATCAGATCCGTGGTGCTCATACAACGCG
>CAIYHK010000025.1 GCA_903925985.1 uncultured Actinomycetes bacterium | reverse complement strand
CCTGCTTTGGCTTGCACGAAGTCATAACTTCATCAGCGATTTCTGCTGCAAGTGCTTCACAAAAAACAGGGCGATCACGAAACTTCCAGAGATAGAGCTTCAAGCTCTTTGATTCGATGCACCACTGCGCAGGTGAGTATTCAATAACAACATGTGATAGGTCAGGCTGCTGAGTGACCGGACACACACTTGCTAGTTCATCGGAAGTGAACCGAACGTTTGTTACATGTGCAGGGGCTGGAAATACTTCGACATGCTCCACAGCGTGACGCACTGTCTGGCCAAGAATCGTTAGGTTCTTTGTCTGGTCTTCAGTCATGTTTCAAGCGTAGGGGCTAATCAATCAAGTTCTTGAGTTGAGTAAGTGGCCTTGGGCCCATATGAGAAATGACCTCTGCTGCTGCAATCGCACCAATCTCGGCACATCGTGTCAGCTCCATGCCACGGGTAAAGCCAAACAAAAAACCTGCTGCAAACAAGTCGCCGGCACCTGTTGTATCAACCACCTTGGCAACACGCTTCGCTGGCACCTCAAGAACTTCGCCGTGAGTTACTACTACCGAGCCTTTTTCACTACGCGTGATGACTGCAAATTCACAGTGTTGACGCAGGTTGGAAACCGCCACATCAAAGTCACGGGTTTCATAAAGCGCTTCTAGTTCAGCCTCGTTACCAAACAAGATGTCAACTTCATCGGCAATGAGAGCGTGGAAATCTTCTCGGTGTCGCTGCACGCAGAAAGAGTCGGACAGTGTGAGGCTCACTTTTCTATTAGCTCCATGTGCACAATTTGCTGCCTCACGAAACGCGGCTTTGGCTGCAGGATGGTCATACAGATAGCCCTCAAGGTAAACAACTCTTCCTGATTCAATTGCTGCAGTGTTGATGTCGGCCGGGGTAAGTAGCGACGAGACTCCGAGGAATGTGTTTAATGTGCGCTGCGCATCAGGTGTTACTGCGATCACGCAACGCCCAGTCGGCATCCCTTCAACAGGCGCCCCGCGAACAAATTCAACGCCAATGGAACTGATTTCGCGAGCGAATTCATCCCCCAATGCATCGTTCGAAACCTTGCCAATGAAAAGCGCGCTTCCACCAAGTGAAGCAATTCCACTCATCGTGTTGGCTGCTGACCCACCGCTGGTCTGCACGGTTTCTCCAAGCGATTCTTGGATTTGCAACGCTCGCTCAGCATCAATCAGAGACATGGTCCCCTTTTCCATGCCGTGTGCCTCCAGAAACGAATCTGGGACCTGGGCGAGTATGTCCACAAGGGCATTGCCCACTGCGACTACGTCATGGATGGTGTCCTTGAATGACATGGATACCCACGCTAGTTGGCAGCGATAACCTCGTGCCGTGTCCAATCTAAATGACCCCTTTCGTCTCCCCCGTAATGTTCTGCCACATCGTTACGAAGTTCGGCTGAAACCCGACCTTGAAAAAGCAACTTTCAGCGGTGAGGTTGTGATCCACTGCCACGCAGATAATGCGAGCGAGATCGTGATGAACGCCAAGCAGTTGGAAATTCTTGATGTAAAAGTCAATGGTTCGGTAACCGAGTGGGAGTTGCATGACCCAACCGAGCGAATTGTTCTCTCTACTCCAGCCAGTGGCGACACATCAATATCCATTCGGTTCAACGGCACACTGAACGATCGACTTCGGGGCTTTTACCGGTCGACATTCACTGACTCTGAGGGAAGCCAGCGCGTGATTGCCACTAGCCAGATGCAGTCAACCGACTGCCGAGCAGCATTTCCGTGTTTTGATGAACCAGACTTCAAGGCAGTTTTTGCCGTCACACTCGTCGCACCAAATGATTGCCTCGCGATTTCAAACGGTGAAGAAATCGCCAAGCAGGACCTCGGCGATGGAACCTATGAAATTCGTTTTTCAGACACAATGCCGATGAGCACATACCTCGTGGCATTTGTGGTCGGCCCACTGGAAATTACGGCGCCAAAAATTGTCAATGGCGTACCCGTGCGGGTCGTGCAT
>CAIYHK010000024.1 GCA_903925985.1 uncultured Actinomycetes bacterium | reverse complement strand
CGAGCGCAGCATTGAACGAAACTGAATCTTCTTGTTGAGTCCAATGACCGATATTTGGGATCACAGTTGATCCTTGGAAGCCTGGAAACATTCCAGCCATGCGACTAATGCCATTTGGATCCATCACATTTGTTAAATCGTGTTCACCGCCGATGAAATACAGCGGTACATTGGGAATTTTGCCAGCGCCTTGTGTGACCCATTCGTAGTTGCGATCAAGATTTCGGTAGTAGCTCACAGGCCCAAAAAAGCCTGACTTTGTGAAGTCATCGGTGTAGCGATCCAGATCCGCAACACTCAACCATGACCAAGGAACATCAGGTGCCGTTGGGTTCAAGGTAAGGAATCCACAATCGCTGTAGTGCAGGTCTTTCGGATACGGCTTGCGCTGTTGGAATCCTTCGGCACAAGCGCTCCACATGGTTGATTGCATCGTGTAGCGAACATTCGCCTCGAGTTCAGCTTCAACTGGGCCGACAGCCTGGAAGTACAGCATGTAAAAGAAACGATCACCGTGCTGAGATTTCATCAGTTCGGTGGGCTGCATCGGCCACTTGATGTAGGGCACACTCACACCTACATAGGCGCGGAGATGATTCGGGTGCATTCGGTAAAAATCCCACCCAATGATCGCGCCCCAGTCGTGGCCAACCAGCACCATGTCTTCGTGTCCGGTTGCGTGTGCGAGTTCAATCAGATCACCACAGAGTTTTTCGCTCGTGTACGCGCTGACGTCGTGAGGTTTGGAAGATTCGCCATAGCCACGCTGATACGGGGCGAGTACATGCCATCCACGGCTCGCAAAATGATCTATCTGGTGTCGCCATGAATATGCGCCTTCAGGAAAGCCATGCGCCAGCATGAGCAGCGGATCAGACGGATTGCCCGCTTCAATTACCTGCAGGCGCACTTCTGAGAGATCGTAGAAGTGCGTCTTAGCCATGAGTTATGCGCGCCGACGGGTCGGATCTTCGGCAAGCAATTCCGAGGGAATCTCTTGACCAGTCACTTCATCGGCCCAATAGGTGCCCGACTCCAAGCGTTCAAGTGCCGCTTCAACTCCCGCGAGGTCAGCTTCAATTTTGTCGAGGTCAATAGGTGGCAGTGACTGCGGAATCGGGGCTTGGTACGGATCGCTCACGGGTTCAACATTACGCCAGCCTCGGCAGTAGCGTCTTACGCCATGTCACATCCTTTTCCACCCCTTGACGGCAGCACCGAGCAAGTCCAGAAGTTTTCCCAAGAGCCCGCAATGGGCATCGACCCATCCAAGCGATACACCGCCACGATGGAGACTTCGCTGGGCACACTTGTGATCGCACTGGACCCAATCAAGGCTCCACGCACCGTGAACAGCTTTGTTTATCTCGCTGGTTATAAGTATTTCGATGGCATCATTTTCCACCGCATCATCAAGAACTTTGTTTGCCAGGGTGGCGATCCAACTGGCACCGGCCGCGGTGGTCCCGGTTATCGCTTTGATGACGAACTACCACAGCCTGGCCAGTATCAAGTTGGATCGTTCGCGATGGCCAATGCGGGCCCGAACACAAACGGCTCACAGTTCTTCATCATCTCAGGGCCAGACGGATGTCGTCTGCCTCCTGCTTATGCACTCTTTGGCCAGGTAGTGAAGGGTCTTGAAGTGGTTGAAGCAATGCAGAGCGTGCGCACTGGCGCGGGAGATCGTCCGGTTGAAGACGTTGTGATCAACAGCGTGCGAGTAACGGTCTCAGACTGATTTTTCGCGGCCCGGCTGATCGGGCTCAACAATCCAGCGCAAGGCTTTTGTAATGGCCACTCCACCTGGCTTGAACAACATCTTCTCGGTGAATGGAAGATAGGGAAGTCGTAACGGCATGCGCGCCCATTTGGGCAACAACGCAACTGATGCCGATGCAATAACTCCATAAACGGGCCGCTGTGCAACTGGAAGTGGCGGTGTCAACACCAAGTAACGAGCCACACTTCGCGCAGCGGGGGTGGAATAGAGCTCGGGCCTGAACGCCTCTATTTGAGCATCTAATTCAGCAACACTTTGCGGCAAACCAGTCGCACCGAGGCGCTCGGAGATCATTCCCATCTCGCTGACGTATTGATCTGCTTCTTGTGGTGTCAATGGACCAGCACCGTAGGTCTGGAACGACCGCAGAAAACTGTCAACCTCTGCCACATGAACCCACCGCAACAAGTTCGGATCTGATGCAGCGTATGCACGGCCATCATCGGCGGTTCCAACCACCGTGGCATGCACAGCCTTCACTCGGTTGATCATGGCCGTTGCCATTTCATCGGGACCGAATGTGGTTACCGCAATGAAGTCAGCAGTGCGTTGGAGCCGGCCCCAAGGATCATTTCGAAAATCAGAATGCTTGTCCACGCCAGCCATCGCAAGGGGGTGGAGTGACTGCAGTAAGAGTGCCCGTAGCCCACCGATAAACATTGATGTATCGCCGTGCACACGACGAATTACGGCATCAGGACCAAACCAGCGTTCACCGGGAGCGTTGAAGTACTCCTCGCGCTTTTCGTCAATGCCAGGGCCACCGATGCGATCGCGGATTCGTGCCGAAAGGGCAGCACGGACGGATTCGATATCGCTGTAGGGCACCTATTCATCGTGCCACCGTTTCGGCCAAATCACACCCTCATAAACAGTTAGCGTTAGGGCGTGGAAACAGAGAGCAACATTGCTTCAAGCCCAAAGATGCCGCGTTGGATTTGGCGTGCGGTCATCATTTTTTGGCTCGGGTTTCTCGGCACGTTTGTAATCCGCGACACATTCCATAAATTGACGAGCTTCCTGTTGTTGTTGCTCGTTTCGTTGTTTGTGGCCTTAGCACTCGAGCCTGCGGTTAATCGCCTTGAGCGTCGTGGTTGGAAGCGAGGATCAGCCACACTGCTCATGATTTTCTGTGTGATCATTTTCGCCCTCGTGTTCGTCGG
>CAIYHK010000023.1 GCA_903925985.1 uncultured Actinomycetes bacterium | reverse complement strand
TGTTTACTTCGATGGCAAAATTGACGGCCACTGGGCGATCGTGCGCCCACCACTTCAGATCGAGCGCAGTGAGAGCCTGCGCGATGACACCATGCGCCTAACCCAGCTACTGGCGGGAGAGTTGGAGTTTCTCATCAGGCGTGCGCCAGAACAGTGGCATTTGTTGCAGCCGAACTGGCCGAGTGATCCCGGCTACCAAGTACCGTCTACGAGATGAATTCCGACACAAAGGGGAGCTCCGTGTCGCGGAAACTCCGTGTTGGAATGGTGTGTCCCTACAGCGTTTCTATTCCTGGAGGTGTTCAGGCCCAGGTTCTTGGTTTGGCTCGCCAGCTCCGGGCGATGGGTCATGAAGTACGAGTGCTGGCACCCTGTGATGGTCCGCCACCGGCTCCTTTTGTGACGCCGCTTGGAAATAGTTTGCCCACCGCCGCAAATGGATCTGTTGCTCCTTTAGCGCCAGATGCATCAGCAGCGTTGCGAACAATTCGTGCTTTACGTGATGAAGATTTTGATGTCTTACATATTCACGAACCATTTGCGCCAGGCCCAACTGTCACTGCGGCGCTAATTCAATCGGCGCCGATTGTCGCTACTTTTCATGCCGCTGGTGATTCAGCTTCATACCGATTCCTGAGGCGTCAACTCAAATGGTTGGGGGAGAGAATCAGTAAACGTGTTGCTGTCTCAAACGATGCGCGCGCTCTCGTCAGTCGCTATCTGGGTGGCGAGTACGAGGTGCTCTACAACGGTGTTGAGATCACTCGATATGCGAATACCGGTGTGCAGCGTTCAGCCTTGCCGACCGTGTTCTTCTGTGGGCGCCACGAACCACGAAAAGGCCTCGACGTTCTACTGGAGGCACTCAAGTTGATGCCCGACAATATACGCCTTTGGGTTGCGTCAGATGGTCCCGATACCGCAAGGCTGCGTGAGGCGTATGCAAACGACCATCGGATTGAATGGCTGGGTCGAATTACTGATGACGAAAAACTGCGTCGTATGCAGTCCGCTCATGTCTATTGCGCGCCTTCGTTGCGTGGGGAATCATTTGGTGTCGTGTTGTTGGAGGCAATGGCCGCTGGTGTGCCAATTGTCGCAAGTGACATTGATGGCTATCGCAATGTGGCGACAGATCAAGTCGATGCAATGTTGGTTGAGCCTGGAAATCCGAATGCCCTGGCTCAGGCCTTAACGAGGGTTATTGGTGATGATCGGACCGCTGAAAAGCTAACGATCGCCGGTTTGCAGCGCGCACAGCAATTCTCAATGGAAGCGTTGGCGCACAGATATGTGGAACTTTATAGAGAAGCTATTGCAGGAGCTTCCGTCGCGCAGTCGAGGTCCAGCCGTATGATTGGCATGTTGACCGGTAACGGGAGGAAACGATGACAATCGCATTAATAGTGGTGGCGGTGCTGGTGGTGTTAGTTGCCCTCATGTACAACGCGCTAGTGCGCGCTCGCGTGAGAGTGGAGAACGCTTGGGCGCAGATTGATGTGCAGTTGAAGCGTCGAATTGATCTAATTCCGAATCTGGTCGAAACCGTCAAGGGTTACGCAACACACGAGCAAAAGACGCTTGATGCTGTTATTCAAGCCCGCAATGCTGCTTCGAGTGCTGCGGCAAGCCCGGCAGCTCAGGCGCAAGCTTCTGACGCGTTGTCTGGAGCCCTGCGACA
>CAIYHK010000022.1 GCA_903925985.1 uncultured Actinomycetes bacterium | reverse complement strand
GTAAGCCAGCGCATCTGGGGTCCCGCAGCAACCAACAGTGCATTACCTAAAAGCGACCCAAGAACACTTTCAATCCGACCACCACAGTCAATCGGCGCGAATGCAAGCGACATCGGGTCAGATGTTCAACAAAGAATCGACCGCTGCCACAGCCAGGTCGTATCCAAGACCACCAAAGCCCGCAATTGAGCCATGGACTACGGGCGCAAGCACGCTCTGTTGGCGCCACTCCTCACGCGATGCCGGATTAGAGATGTGCACTTCAATTTTGGGCCCAGCGAAAGCCGCCAACGCGTCGTGAATACTCCACGCATAGTGCGTGAAGGCACCAGCGTTGATAATGATTGCGTCTTCTTTGCCCCGTGCGGCATGAATGCGGTCCACAATCTCGCCACTTGAATTGGACTGAAATGCTGTGATCTTGAGCCCAGTAGCAGATCCGATTTCCACCATGCGATTGATGTGGTCTTCCAGAGTTGCAGTGCCATAAATCTCAGGCTGGCGCTGACCGAGCAGATTCAAATTTGGACCATTGATCACCAAGACGGTCTTTTTGTTAGCGGCCATGCCTCTACCGTACTTCCATTGCGGCGAGCGCCTCACGGACATTTTTCTCACTCACACCTGGCACCACCTCGAGACCACGGGGCGAATCAAGCACAAAAGTGAGTCCATCCAAGGCTTTTTTATCGTTTGCAATGAGCGGGAGCAAGACATCTGGCGTGCAGCCCTGCGGCAGGGCTGTCGTCAATCTGTACTCACCCCCGACCACCTCGTAATGCTCCTTGACGCGATCATTAGAGATCCGACCCATCACTTCAGCGAGATGAGCCGCATACACGAGACCGATCGCAACGGCTTCGCCATGCTGAACCTTAAAGTTCGTCGCAATTTCAACGGCGTGGCCCAATGTGTGTCCGTAGTTGAGCAATGCGCGTTGTCCCGCCTCGCGCTCATCAGCGGCGACGATGTCAGCCTTGATGCGAACTGCGCGGGCAATCCGCTGCTGCATATCCAGCGATAGGAAATCATCACCCGAAATGAAGTGATACTTGGCGAGTTCACCAAGGCCACCCCGCATGTGCTCGGGTGGCAAGGTGCTGAGGGCATCCATTTCGCAAAACACTGCACTCGGTTGCCAGAACGCGCCCACGAGGTTCTTGCCAGCCGCCAAGTTCACACCCGTTTTTCCACCAATTGCAGCATCAACCATTGCAAGAAGCGTGGTTGCCACGTGCATTACTCGTACACCACGGTGAAACACCGCCGCGGCGAAACCGGCAACATCGGTGACCATTCCCCCACCGACTCCAATCACGAGGTCATTGCGGGTGAGTCCCATATCGGCAAAACCCGAACACAGGTTCTCCACGGTCGTAATTGACTTGTTTGATTCACCGTTTCCGATTTCAAAAATCTTGTGTTCAACTGGGAGTGCGAGTCGAATCGGGACACTGGGCTGAGTAACCACAGCAATACGACGCACGTTGCTTGGAATTTGTGTTGCTATTTCGTTAGCAACACCGTGCCCAACCGTCACGTCATATGAGCGATCACCGAGGTCTACTCTCACCGTTGTATGAGGACTGGTCACGGTGCGGCCTTTCCGTCAGCCACGTGATGCTTCAGTGCCTCTTCAACCAATTGCGCCACCTGTTTCACAGATAGCCCCTGAGTATTCAGGGCTAGGTCCGCAACTTCGGCATACAGAGGGGCACGTTGGTTCATCAATTCTTCAATCTTCGCACCGGGATCATGGTCCAGCAGGGGTCTATTTCCACTCTTTGTTGCCCTCCGCGTGAGTTCTTCGTTGGATGCGGTTAGCCACACAACAAACACATCCATCTCTTGGAGTAACTGCCGCGATTCGGAAGTGGTAACAATCCCACCCCCAGTGGAAATAACTTTGTAATGACCAGAAGTCGTGGCGTCACGCAGAGCTTGCAATTCAAGTTTCCGAAACGCTGATTCACCATCTGTTTCAAAAATCTCACGAATGGTACGCCCGGACTGCTGTTCAATCAGCTTGTCGAGGTCAACAAATTCAGAGCGCCCAGCAAACTCACGACCTACCGAGGTCTTGCCTGCACCCATCATGCCCACGAGCACCACGACGGGCCGATCTTGGCGATCAGAGCGACGGCTTGGCATTGACCGCATTGCGAACGAATTCTGAGAGCGAGTCGCCACCGAATTTGCGTTGCGCCTCGGCGGCAACAACCAATGCGACCATTGCCTCACCGACAACACCCAGTGCAGGCACTGCAGTCACGTCAGTTCGCTCTTTGAAACTCACGGTTTCTTCTTTGGTCACTACATCCACGGTTCCCAGTGTTGGGCGATTGAGTGTTGCCAAGGGCTTCATTGCAGCACGCACAACCAGTAGTTCACCGTTGGTGATTCCACCCTCAGTTCCGCCCGCAAGGGTGGACCCGCGAACGTATTCGTTGTTGGTGGCGTCCCACGAGATCGCATCGTGTGCATTGCTACCCCGACGACCCGCCACTTCAAACGCGTCACCGATTTCAACACCTTTGACTGCCTGGATGCTCATGATTGCGGCTGCAAGCAAAGCATCAATCTTGCGATCCCAATGGACGTGGCTCCCAAGGCCGACGGGCATGCCGTAGCCGAGCACCTCCACAATTCCACCGAGTGAATCACCCTCGGCGGCAGCAGATTTAATTGCTGCGATCATCTCGCGCTCTGCAGACTGATCGAGGCAACGAACCTCGGAGGCATCCACCTCGTTCAATTCCGAGGGCAAAGGACGCCTGCCACTTGTTACACGGGCATCACCGATCTGAATTACGTGCGAGACAATCTGAACACCAATATGGGACAACAGAAGTTTGGCCAATGACCCTGCCACAACACGAGCAGCGGTCTCGCGAGCACTGGCACGCTCCAGCACGTCACGGGCATCGGTGAATCCATATTTCTGCATTCCCGGAAGATCAGCATGGCCGGGACGAGGCTTTGTTAATGGATCTTTGGTTTCACCCGGCGCCGCCTTCATTTCCTCATGCCATTTATCGCTACGGGACCACTCGGTGTTATGGATGAGAACAGCGACCGGCGAACCAAGAGTGCGACCATGCCGCACGCCACCAATGATCTCGATTTTGTCGACCTCGAAGCGCTGCCTCGGGCCACGGCCGTACCCCAAGCGCCTGCGGGCCAAGTCAACGCCCAGATCCTCCACCGTGACGGGCAGACCCGCAGGCAGACCTTCCACCGTGACCACAAGAGCTGGGCCATGTGACTCACCGGCGGTCAGAAAACGCAACATATGTTTAAGGTTAGTTGCCGCGTGCCGCCAGTTCCTGAACGGCTGCATTTCTCATGACCTGATAGTCGGGTTCTCGCCCCAACCACAGCACCTGCGCTACGCACGCTTGGTGGATCAGCATCCAAAGCCCGTCGAGAACAGTCGCTCCACGAGACTTGGCATCACGCAATAGTCGTGTCTCAAGCGGATGATAAACCGCATCAATAACAAGCTGGCCTTCATGCAGTAGCTCTGCAGAAACCAACGATTCATCTGTGCCCATCCCAACTGAGGTCGCGTTGAAGACGATGTCACATTCGTGAATGTTGCTTTGGCTACCGACAACTGCCACGTTGGAATCACCAATTGCCTGCACAGCCTTCTCGGCGGTGCGGTTGACCACAAATATTGAAGCCACGCCAGCACGAGAAAACGCATCGACGGCGGAGCGTGCAGCTCCCCCGGCTCCTAGTACACAGATTTTCTTTCCTGCAGGATCCCAATTCGCGTTGATGCGAATTGCCCGTAGCAAACCTTCACCATCAGTTGAATATCCACGCAAACGTCCATCACTGGTGCGGACCACTGTGTTTACTGCATGAATTGATTCCGCAGACTTATCGAGTTCATCAACAAGATCCGCAACTGCATCTTTGTGCGGCATTGTCACATTGAGACCCTGCAGACCCCCGCTTCGCATCGCAGCAATCGCACTACTGGCATCACCAGGCTCCACCGGATAGGCAACGTAACTCCAATTGTCACCGTGATGACGAAAAGCTGCGTTATGGATTACTGGCGAAAGACTCTGCGAGATTGGCCACCCGATAACGGCTGCCACGTTCGCCTGCAGCGAGTCGGTTTCCACCCTCACTACTAAAGCAGACCTTTGCGTCTTGCTTCCTCGACATTTGCTTCATGTTGTTCGAGTGTTGCAGCGAATACGTGCCCGCCGTTTTTATCGGCGATTACGTAGTAGATGTATTGACAATCTGTTGGTTGTGGCAGATCTACACAAATTGGGTCACCTGGTGGCGGGTTTGGCGCAGGATTCAGCGCTGCTCGGATTGATGCGCGTCCGGGATTGGCGATCGGCGTTGGCGGCAACCCCTCATACAGGTACGTGTTGTACAAGGTGTCAATGGCTTTCAGTTCGGCGAAGCTGAGGTTTGGATTCTGCTTGTAGAGAAGAGTCGCATCGATCTGGAGCAACATCCCCATTGCCAAACGGTTGTAGATGACCCGCGCGATCTTTGCTCGGTCGGCATCGACCTTCGCCTCCCGCTCAACCATCGACGCCACAATGAGAACTTGGTATGGATCAAAGCCAACCTTGGCCTGCGCACCATCGAGACCTTCTTGGCGGCCGACTCGCTCCATCAACTTCACCATTCGCTCGGTGACTTGCGCTTCACTCTCGCTGCCAGAGATTTGATAAGTGTCAGGGAACAACAAGCCCTCAAGCGACAACGAGAGACCAGGCTGATAAACGGACCGAATGGTGCCAGACTCTGCGACCGTTGCAAACTTCTTTGCATCAAGCCTCGTGTTTTCTGCCAAGCGCTCACCAATCTGGGCGATTGTGAATCCTTCTGGGAAGGTAACTGATTGGTAGGTCTGAGAAGGTGGCGTGTTCAGAATGCGCATGATGTTGCCCATGTGGTCATCGGCCTTGATGGCGTAGTAACCGGGCTGTAAGTCAATTCCCCCGTTTCGTCCTACATAGAAACG
>CAIYHK010000021.1 GCA_903925985.1 uncultured Actinomycetes bacterium | reverse complement strand
GTCGGTGACGCCATCAAGATTGCATTAGCAGCAACCATTGCGCCACTTGGATGGGCTGCGTATTACTCACGTCCGCGGTAGTAACTCATCATGGCGGGGACAGATAACAAGGAAGTTCAGAAAGAACGCAAGCTCGGTCGCCCCGCCGATACAGACTCCACCGATACCCGCGATCGAATTGTGCGCTGTGCACAAGAGATTTTTGCCGCCGAAGGTTTCGAAGGAACAACGAACAAGGACATTGCCGATCGCGCGGAGATTTCTTCTGCAGCGCTGTATCACTACTTTCCATCGAAAGCGGAAATGTATGTGGCTGTTTGTGAATCCATTACGCACGTCTTCGTTGATGTGTTTAACCGCGCAACAGAATCAGATCCACGCTTAGAGCGACGACTCACTGCACTGTTTTCTGAAGTGGGAACCTTGGGCGCGTCATCGCCATCGATCGTGGGATTCATCACGGGAATTTCTGCAGTGGTGAAACGGCATCCAGAAGTTGCTCGAGGTACAGAGGCATTTGGGGCTGAATTCCGCAAGATGACTCTCCATCTCATTGAAACTTCCACCGAGTCCAGCGGAATCTTGCACGGTGTATCTCCCGCATCGTTTGCAGATCTCACCGCATCCATCCTTGCGGGATTAGGTCGTTTAAGCGCTCGAGGAGACCAAGCACGGCATTTGGCTGCTGGTGATGCGTTCTTGCGGCTCATTCGGGCGGCGGCGCGCAACTAGTTTGGGTTCGGTGAAACCCGACGCACTCTCGCACTTAGTGAACCTTGCACGGTCGGTTCCCTCAATTGCAGAGATGTTCCATGCCTCGCCGAACCGGGCAGAAGCGTTCACGGTCGACGCGGTGGGTATCCATGCCGATTTTTCGCGGCAACGAATTTCCGGTGATCTTTGGGCTGCCTTGTTCGAGAGCGCAAAAGAGTGCGGCATAGAGGCCAACATTGCGCGAATGTTTGCGGGCGACATCATGAACGTCACCGAAGACAGGGCAGTGTTGCACACAGCGCTTCGTGCCGATGCTTCAACAAGTGCTGAAGCTCAGTGGGCGTCGAGTCAACTGCAAAAAGCACGAGAGTGTGCTCGCGCACTTCGATCAAACCCCAACATTCACACAGTGGTGAATATTGGTATTGGTGGGAGCGACTTGGGGCCGGCAATGGCTACCCGTGCTTTGCGTCGGTTTGCTAGTGGGCCAGAAGTTCGATTTGTGTCAAACGTGGATGCTGCGGATTTAGATTCGGTGTTGACGGGCCTACAACCTCAACACACCGTGTTCGTTGTGTCTTCAAAGACATTTACAACGAGCGAGACCATGCACAATGCAGAGCGTGCGCGCCAATGGGTACGTGCTGCTGGTGGCGAATGGGAGACACACTTCTATGCCGCTACAGCGCGCCCAGAAATTGCGCGGCAATGGGGAGTTCGTAAAGCGAACATCTTTGAGTTCCGTGATTGGGTAGGGGGGCGATTCTCGCTGTCGTCAGTCATTGGCTTTCCGGTGATGTGCGCGATTGGTCCCGATTCCTTTGACGCGATGTTGGCGGGAATGCAGGACATGGATGCACACGTTGCGTCGGCGCCCTTGCGCCAAAATCTTCCTGTGGCTCATGCGTTGGTGTGGTTTACAAATGCAGTTCTTCATGAGTACTCCACGGCCGCTGTGGTGCCGTATAGCCACGACCTTTCACGATTGCCCGCCTACTTGCAGCAGTTGGTCATGGAGAG
>CAIYHK010000020.1 GCA_903925985.1 uncultured Actinomycetes bacterium | reverse complement strand
GGTTGAAGTGGGCGGTGACATCGACTGGCTGCCATCTCGTGCTGCAGGTGTGAGCCTCGTGATCAACGACGTAATGATGAGCGGAGAGTAGAGCCTTGGCGGCTCCTTCAGTTGAAGCAGTAGCGCGCCATCAGCACTTGGCAGAGCCTCAGACACCGGGTTGTGTCCGTGTTGACATGCATACACATTCGTTTCATAGTGGTGACAGCACCACCACCTTTGATGAGTTGGTGACAGCGGTTACTTCTTCAGGCATTGATGTACTTTGCCTTACAGATCATCATGCCGTGAGAGGTGCATCGGTGCTCGCCGAATCACTACGCGAGTTTGGCCACAGAGTGATTTGTGGAGAAGAGATTCGCTCCCACACGGGTGAGATCATCGGTTTGTTTATCAACGAGCGCATTCCTTTTGGCATGTCGGCAATGGAAACCGCTAAAGCAATTCGCGATCAAGGTGGAATCGTGTACATCCCACATCCCTTTGATCCACTCAGGCGCAACCTGCAGGAAGATTCCTTACGGATGCTCACCGATACGGGGATGGTTGATGCAATTGAGGTCATCAACTCAAAAACAAG
Source organism: uncultured Actinomycetes bacterium (assembly GCA_903925985.1). Classification (GTDB taxonomy): domain Bacteria; phylum Actinomycetota; class Acidimicrobiia; order Acidimicrobiales; family Ilumatobacteraceae; genus CAIYHK01. Next base: position 11,162 of record CAIYHK010000020.1, on the reverse strand, counting down.
CTTGTCAAGCCTTAATGTGCGAGCAGCGCGGTTTGCCGCCGACCACGATTTACTCGCGGGAGCTGGCAGCGATGCTCATGTGCCTTTGGCAATCGGTGGTGCTTTTGTCGAACTCGAGGACTTCACCGATGCGGCATCGTTCCTTGTTTCACTTCGGTCGGCTCGTGTTTATGGCCACCACTGGGACGAGCCACGCCCGTGGACACCAAGGATCGTTCCCGCAAACTAACGCTCACCGTGTACCGCCAAGCTGATACTGCCGGTGATACCGCTCATCTGCACAGCACACTCAATTGGCACTGCAACCGCCACGCTCAGATCTCCACTTAGCGAATCAGTTTCATGCGAAGTCACCATGCCGCGGTCACACACCGTTTGACCACTGGCCATCAATACGACTGAATCACCTTGGTGAAGATCAATCACAGGGTCGACACCTTTGACGCCCGCGACCACCCATCCAGTTGGCACTCTGGACATTGTGTCGCTATTGCTGAAATGGCGTTGCAAGAGGATTGTGCCGTGTTCAACGGATCGCACCAGAGGTGAACTTGGTTGTGTTGTGATTGCGCCAGTCGGCACTAGGTGTAACGGTGCCTCCAAACGTTTAATTAACCCTTCCGTAATTTGAGTGCCAGATGCCAAGTCCTGTGTGGCGACATACACCCATGTACGAGTGCCCCAATTATCTTTTTCGCTTTCAAGTTCAAATACAAAGCCACCAACTATGGATGCAGTGACGATCGCGGGCGCCAATGCAATTAAGCGACGCAACCGCAGTGATCCTGTTACGACTTGCCGCAGTCGCGCGACCAAAGCGGTCGTGATTCCTAGAAACTTGTTGATCATTACTCTCCGAAGTCGTGAGACGCGGAGGGGAAGAAAGATCAGGCCGTGGTTGAAGCCGAAGATCCCGTGCCTGAGTCAGATGGAGTAGGGGCCGGGGTTGCAGCAGGAGCGGGCGTGGCACTCGAAGATGTGTCCGACTTTGACGAACTGGATGAACCCCTGCTGTCGGTTTTGTAGAAACCGCCGCCTTTGAAGGTGACTCCGACTGGGAGGAAGACCTTCTTCACTGGGTGCACTTTGCCATCAACCGGATGGACGGCCTCGGTCAACGGATCGTCGGTGAATGATTGCTGAACTTCAATGGTCTCGCCCGTGTCGGTGAATTTGTACACGTAGGTAGGCATGGGCTTACAGGATACTGATCGTCCCTAGAATCGTCACATGCCAGCACGTATCGCAGTCGTTCCTGCAGCTGGGCTGGGCACCAGATTCCTGCCAGCCACTAAAGCCGTGCCCAAGGAACTGCTCCCGATCGTGGACCGACCAGCGATCCAGTACACGATTGATGAGGCCGTTGGGGCTGGGATAGACCACATCGTCATTGTTACCAATGAGGCAAAACCCGGGATCGAGGGATACTTCAAGCCCTCACAGATGGTGGTCGACAAAATGCGTGCCGCGGGCCGCGATGAACTCGCAGCACGAATGGAGAGAATTGGCCGCGACGTACAAGTGTCGTTTGTGTACCAAGACAAACCACTTGGGCTTGGTCACGCCGTCGGTTGTGCCCGCGCATTGGTGGGGCAAGCAACTTTTGCGGTGCTGCTACCCGATGAACTTCTACCCGATGCAAATTTGTTGTCGGCGATGAGTGAACTGAACCAAAAGACTGGCAAGAGTGTGCTTGGTCTTGCGAGGGTCGCGATGGATCAAGTGTCGGCTTACGGCTGTGTGGTTCCAGGCGTAGATGTGACTGCGGAACTCGGAGCAAGTGTTGTGCAACTTGCCGGTGTTGTTGAAAAACCAAAACGCGAAGAAGCCCCAAGTGACATCGTCTTGATGGGTCGATACATCCTTGAGCCATCAATCTGGGATGACATTGCTGCGCTAAAACCAAGTGCCAATGGTGAACTGCAATTAACTGATGCACTACAGGAGCAAATCCATCGTGAGGGTATGCACGGAATTGTTGTTGATTCCGATCACTATGACACTGGTAATCCATTTGGATGGTTGACCACGGTGATTGACATCGCACTCAAGGATCCGATTGTGGGCAAGCAGCTGAGCGAGTGGCTTAAGTCCCGAGGATCCGGCTGAACGCACCGGGTTCATCAAGTACGAATCCAAATTCGTCAACTTCAACTTCGACCTTGGCATTAAGAGCGAGTGAGTGGTACCGCCAAGTTTGTTCAGCGACACGTGTATAGGTCTGCGCCAGCCATGTCGTTGCCAGTGTTTCCATGTCGACACTGATCACGGGCACCTCAGCAGAGTGACCAACTTGCAGTGGCAGACCACAGATCATCAAAACGTTCGTGAACGGTGTGCCAGCGATGTCGATTCCACGGCAACCATCGAATTCTGTTCGGTGCTCACCATTCATCTCGCCCCAGCGCCCACCGCCGTCCGTTGCCAGCCATAGGTCTGGGTCTTCCATATCGCGAAAGAGAATGAACTGGCGGATCTGCCAATTAGGTGAGAGACGCATAACGAAGTTGACGCGCTCATCGCTGTGATAGCACTCAGCCGTCCAGGCATCGTTGTCCCAGCGCAGTTCGGCAACGACTTCGTGACCCGTATCCCCAACCTGCCAAGCGGCGGTAAATCCGCTGTGTGGGGGAGGGGTGTAGAGGCTCACCTTCACACTCTCCCACGCAATCATCTACCGTGACCACCGTGATTCAACTCATAGACGCACAAAGGCACGTTTGGAGCCACATCAATGTGCTGCCAGCGGTGACGCTGCCATTGAACGCCGCAGTGGGGTGCTCACTGGCAAACGATGTAATCGCTGCTGAGTCTGTGCCGCCGTTTGCGAATTCGGCTGTGGATGGCTGGGCAGTCCGTGCCGGTGACACAGCAGGTGCTCCGATCAAGCTTCGCGTCCTCGGTGCAATCGCTGCTGGTGCAGTAGCGGACGTCGATCTGGAGCCGGGTTCGGCAATCAAGATCATGACTGGCGCACCGATGCCTATAGGCGCTGACGCGGTGGTGATGGTCGAAGATTCGGTTGTCGATTCCACGGGTGCATCGGTTGAGATTCTCGCGAGTGTCGGAGCGGGACAGTCAATTAGAAGTGCGGGTAGCGATGTGCGCGAGGGCCAAGTTGTTTTCCGCAGTGGCACAGCCATTACGCCGGCGGTGGCTGGAGTGTTGGCGAGCATTAACGCAAACTTCGTAACTGTGACACGCAAGGCCCGCATCGGCGTGTTGTCAACTGGGGATGAACTCGTGGATGACGGTTCACCTCTCGCACCTGGCCAGATACGCGAGAGCAACAAAGTGATGTTGCTGAAGTTGGTGGCTGCTGCAGGAGCAGAGCCAATCGATTTTGGAATCATCAAAGACGATGAGGCAGCTCTTGAGACGGCACTTCGAACCGCAGTTGACCAGTGCGATGCCGTACTAACGAGTGGTGGCGTGAGCATGGGCGACTACGACGTAGTGAAGGCGGTGCTTTCAAGAATTGCATCCATGGCATGGATGCAAATTGCAATCAGGCCAGCCAAACCTTTCGCCTTTGGAGTGTTGAGCAACACATCTGGTGTTGAAGTTCCGATTTTTGGTCTTCCTGGTAACCCGGTTAGCAGCATGGTCAGTTTCGAGTTAATTGCACGACCCGCAATTCGCCAAATGATGAACCTGGAGCCGTTTCGACCAACAGTTCTTGCGATCGCTGACGATGACATGCGACGTGAGCCTGATGGCAAGACCCATTGGAACAGGGTTTTTGCAAAGTTTGACGAAGATGGATACGTACATGTCACATCAACAGGGCCACAGGGCAGCCATCAACTCGCAGCGACATCAATTGCCAACGCCATCGCCATGGTTGAAGATGGCCAAGGCGTGTACGCAGGTGACCGCCTTGAAGTGATGTTGCTGTCTGATTGGTCCTAGTCTCAACAGCATGGATCTGGTCGATCCCTTTGGGCGCACAATTCGAGATTTACGAATCTCAATCACGGATAGGTGCAACTTTCGTTGCACCTATTGCATGCCCGAAGAAGGTATGAAGTGGCTAACTCGCCCCGAAGTGCTCACGTATGAAGAAATTGAACGAGTTACGTCAATTTTTGTCAATCGTTTCGGTGTGCGTTCAGTTCGACTGACCGGCGGCGAACCAACAGTGCGTGCACATCTTCCCGTTCTCGTTGAGAAACTCGCTCGGATTGGGCTTGATGATTTTTCGATCACTACGAATGGCTCGACTTTTAAATCGGTAGCAAGTGACTTGTTTGCAGCTGGCCTTCAGCGGGCGAATATAAGCCTGGACACGCTCAAGCGGGATCGCTTTGAACAAATGACCCGCCGCGATGATCTGGACAACGTGCTTGCAGGTATCGACGCGGCAATTGTCGCTGGATTTTCGCCAGTCAAGGTGAATGCGGTGATTCAGCGGGGAGTTAACGACGACGAAATCGTCGACCTCGCAACATTTGGTCGTGAGCGCGGTGTAGAGATGCGCTTCATTGAATTCATGCCGCTCGATGCCGAAGGTAATTGGGATTCAACACAAGTGCTGAGCCAGGACGAGATTGTTTCCGCAATCCAAAAGGTCTATCCGCTCGAGCAGATGCCTGCACGGGGAGCAGCTCCAGCAGATCGTTGGCGGTACTTAGATGGCAGAGGCGTGGTTGGAGTGATTCCCACCGTGACCAAACCATTCTGTGGCGATTGTGACCGCGTGCGGCTCACCGCCGACGGGCAATTTCGTACGTGCTTGTTCGCCACTGAAGAGTTTGATCTCATGTCCATGTTGCGCAACGACGCATCGGATGACCAGATCGCTGAAGCGATCATCGCAGCTGTCGCCACTAAGTGGGCAGGGCACAGAATTGGTCAGGTGAATTTCATTCGCCCGAAGCGGACCATGTCTCAAATCGGCGGCTAAGCCGCCTCGTGTCCGAAATCGGCGGCTAAGCCGCTGTTACTTCTTGTCCCAGATCAACGGCAGATTGGTAAGACCCATTTGCCCGCCGTGCTCGATCACTTTCACTGAAGGGTCAATCCGGTAGTTGGGAATCCGCTCGTGCCAGCCACGCAGACCAATCAAGAGTTCTTGGCGTGCGAGGTACGAACCCACACATCGATGTGGGCCGGCACCAAACGCAATGTGAGGGTTAACTTCACGATCAACGATTACACGATCGGCGTTGTCAAACGCCTTTGGGTCACGGTTTGCTGAGCAAATTGGCAACCAAAGCATCTCGCCCTTTTTCATCGGGCAGCCATTGAAATCAGTATCGGCCATGATTTTGCGACCCGGTGTTACGAACGCGTAGTAACGCAAGAACTCTTCAACTGCCAGTGGCCACACTCGATCTGGATCAGCAAGTATTTTCGCCCGATCATCAGGGTTGATCGCAAGGTGATACATCGAATACGACAACTGCATTGCCACAGTGTCGAGTCCCGCCATGAACATCAACAAACAAAATGCGAGCAAATCCTCGTCAGAAATTTTCTCGCCATCGATTTCCCAAGTGAGTGCATAGGAAATGATGTCCTCACCAGGCTGACGGCGTTTGAGTGCAATCAACTCTGCAAAGTAACCGTTTACTGACATCATCGCTTGAAACGCAGTGTCACCTGAGGTGCCTGCGCCGTGCAGAATGGCGGTTTCCCAAACCTGGAACTGCTCGGCATCTGTTGTAGGCATGCCAAAGAGCTCCATGAAAATCTCGTTCGGGAAGCGCAGAGCAACATCGGCCACGTAGTCGCACTCACCTTTGGCGACTATTTCGTTCATGATGTCATCGAAGCGCTGAATGACCTTTGGGCGAAGCCGGTCAATTGCGGCGGGCGCGAACAACGGGCTTAGGAGTTGACGCCACCGTGTATGAATCTGGCCGTCGAGCATCTCAGGAATCCACTTGAACGGAGGATTGGGCATGGTTGGCTGCACTGACTCATTAGCAAAAACTTTCGCGTTTTGATACGCCGCTCTGATGTCTTCCATCTCGGTGAACTGCCAAAAAGGATTGTTCTCAGCACCGGCAACGCCGTAGTAAACGCGGGCGCCTTCACGCATCCGGTCGTGGATCTCTTGATGCTCGCCGGGCTCACTCTCGGCGATGTTCACATCTTCATAACGAGTGAACGGGCATACTTCGCCTGAGGGCAATACACGCCCATTTTCGGTAACACTCATCAGATTCCCCCTCTGCCATTGGTGATAACTAGGTCAATATTTATCACCACGAGCACGATACATCCACGTCACGAACGGGGGCAATGGGTGAATTGCTCCGCCTGTACGCTGGCGCCATGTCCGAACATGGATTCACCCACCTCGACGAAACGGGTGCCGCGCGCATGGTTGATGTTTCTGGCAAGTCCGCCACCAAGCGCACTGCGGTTGCGCGTTCCGTGGTGAGGATGGAGCCCGCTACCGCAGCATCTATCACCGACCAGTCACTTGGTAAAGGTGATGTGTTAGCAGTTGCCCGTGTCGCAGGTATTCAAGCGGCCAAGAAGACCAGTGAGTTGATCCCTTTGTGCCACCCCCTGGCGATTAGTGCAGTCAAAGTGGAGTTTTCGCTTTCGGAGACCGATCTGGAAATCACTGCCACGGTGGAAACGGTTGGTCCAACCGGCGTTGAGATGGAAGCGCTAACGGCGGTCAGCGTGGCTGCGCTCACGATCTACGACATGTGTAAAGCCATTGATCGCGGGATGACAATTTCCAATACGCAACTGGTGCATAAAGCCGGGGGCAAGTCAGGGGACTGGGCGCGAGCTTGAATTCGGTAGTTCTGTGCGCCGATTTAGCGATATGGTCAAATCCCTGTGAGATGACGAAACCCTTGTGGTTAAAGGGCTTGAGGTGGTTGGACCCGTGCTAGCCCACAAAACACCATGGTCTTGGTAATAGAGTCAAAACAGTTATGAGCATGGTTGTACTGCTGATCGTGGCAGCGATGTGGGTCGCAGTTTTGCTCCCACCCTTCCTACGGTCCCGGACCGAGAATCGCCCGACTTCGTCGGTTGCTGATTTTCGCAACCAACTGAACAGCCTGCAGCGATCGTTACCGCCTCGTGGTGGAGTCCAGATGCGAGCCATGTCGCGCTCACTTGCACCGAGTCGAGTTCCACACCGTCCGATCATTCAGCCCCAGCATCGCCAAGCAATGTCGCGCACCTATACCCCAGAACCAACCGCAGGCATTCCGCGTCGCGAGCACATCCGCCGCCGCCGCCAAAATGTTTTGACCTGGCTGGTGGGTACGGTCGGAATTTCGATGTTCCTCGCTTTCACCACCGCTAATCAGGTGATGATCACGGTGTTCGTGATTTCGGCTCTCGTTCTTGTCGCTTACTGCTACATCCTCGTGCAGATTCGCCGTGCCGAGTTTGTGCGCCGCCCACACCGTTCTTGGTACGACGCCGCCTGATTTTGGGGGGCGACAAGGCCAAAACCTTTGCGTAGGCTGTAGCCCATTGAGGGGCTGTAGCTCAGTTGGCAGAGCGCAACAATCGCACTGTTGAGGTCAGGGGTTCAATTCCCCTCAGCTCCACAAAAGTAAATGTGTCCGGGGGTGGACAATGGCAATGACATGGGAACAATCAATTGGGGCGGTCTTCGGAGCGGGCTCACCGCTCGAGCTAGTTAATGCCAATGTGCGCGGAGTGGACATGCGGGTTTTCAAGAATGCACCGCAGCATCTCGGCCAAGTGTTTGACATTGCACGTGCTCATGGTGACAAGACTTTTCTGGTCTATGAAGGCGAGCGCATCAGTTTCGCTGACGTGATGGCCCGTGTAGATGCGGTAGCGGACCTTTTAGTGAACGGATACAAGGTCAAGCATGGTGACCGCGTTGCAATTGCCATGCGTAACTACCCGGAATGGGTTGTGTCGTTTGCTGCGATTACTTCCATTGGCGCAATCTCGGTGTCAATGAACTCTTGGTGGAGTGCTGACGAGATTGACTACGCCTTAGAGGATTCAGGATCGTCAATTCTGATTACCGATATTGAGCGTCACGCCCTTGCAACTCCGACATGTGAACGCCTTGGGATCAAACAAATAGTGGTGCGCGCATCAGGAGCTCTCGGTGGAGACTCCGTTCATTGGTCAGATGTTGTGAAAGTAGGTGCTGCACATCCGCGCCCCGAGATCGACACCGATGCCGATGCAACCATTCTCTATACCTCAGGCACAACAGGCCGCCCAAAGGGCGCGGTGAGCACGCATCGAGCGATCATCTCAGCGTTGATGACCTTTGCAGCTCGCGGCACCATCGATGGCCTACGAAAAGACACGCCGCCTGATCCGGATGCTCCTTCGACTGCATTCATTCTCATCGTGCCGCTGTTCCATGTGACTGGTTGCGTTCCAGTCATGCTTGGCTGCTTCCTTACTGGAGCCAAGTTGGTCATCATGTACAAGTGGGATGCAGGCAAGGCATTGCCGATTATTCAGGACGAAGGAATCACCAACTTCGTTGGAGTGCCTACGCAGAGTTGGGATCTCGTTAATCATCCTGATTTTGCCAAGTTCGATACCTCGAGCCTGCGTGCAGTCGGTGGCGGTGGAGCTCCTGCTCCTGCAGCGTTGGTGGACAAGGTTGCAAAGTCAGTCAAAAACGGTGGCCCACAACTTGGTTATGGCATGACCGAAACCAACGCTTTCGGCCCAGGTAACAACGGCAAGGACTACACCGATCGCCCAACCAGCACAGGTCGCACTTTGCCTCCAATGACCATCCAAATTCGTGACGAGAACTTGCGCGAAGTGCCAACAGGCGAGCGTGGTGAAGTTTGGTTCTTCGGGCCGATGTTGATCCGTGGATACTGGAACAAGTCAGAAGCAACAGCAGAAACCATCGTTGATGGCTGGTTGCGTTCTGGAGATGTTGGCCGAGTTGATGACGAAGGCTTTCTCTACATCGAAGACCGTGTCAAGGACATGATTCTGCGGGCCGGCGAGAACGTCTATTCGGCTGAAGTCGAGGGTGCTATTTACGAGCACCCCGCTGTGCACGAAGTTGCTGTTTTTGGTGTCCCGCATGAGCGCATGGGCGAAGAGGTAGCTGTAGCGATCAAGCCCAATGATGGAATGTCAATTTCGGCTGAAGAGCTTTGGGAGTTCCTGGCGGGCAAAATCGCTGCCTTCAAGGTGCCATCCAAAGTTGCGGTCATGAATGAATCACTGCCGCGCAACGCAGCGGGCAAATTCCTGAAGCGTGAACTCCAGCAGTGGGTTGTTGACGGCAAGCTTGCGGTCACTTCACGCTAAAAATTTTCGCTTACCAACTCGCCACAGTGCGGGCACGTAAGGCTGCATTAACTCTTTGCATTTCCAGTGTTTGGCGCAACGTGAGTGTGGCTTGTGGAATGTCGTGGTCCGCAAAGAATTGCTGCACATCGTCCACCAATTCTGGATCCGTCAATGTGCTGGCCGGTGAGACCATGCGGATGATTGAGTTAATTGGGAACTTCTGATTCGCCTCTTCCCAACGCGCTCGTACTGTTTTCCACGCAATGTGACCATGCAAACGGTTGTTCATGGTGCGGTTCAAGAGAAATGGTGCATCTTGTGCACGCACATCCTCAGTGAATGCAAATTCACAGGTCCGGGTGATTAGCGAAGCGTCGTTGAATGCACCCAATGCATACAGATAACGAATCTCATCCTGTGGGGTTTGGGCAGAGAGGTAGAGCCCACGTATCTCGTCGTATGTAACAGCGTCGCCATTGAATGCGACCACAGCAACGATTGCAGCCATCAACTCTGGATCCACTGATGCACCAGAATCCTGGATGCTGCGCCAGAGCTCACGACACCGAGTGATCACGGCTTGATCGTTGCCGAGATTTCCAGCCAGTGTTACTAGGTAGCCCCTGAGTTGGCGTACAGGGTCTGATTCACCGGGTTTTGGTTCCCATCCAAGATTGGTACGCACTTGGTTGGTGAGATCGCTGACACGCTGCGCAAACCACTCCAACTCAGTGGGCGGAATTACGCGTGCGCAGAGATTGAGCGCCGTACCGATGGTCTGCCAGACCGCGAGATCACTTTCTGCCTTGTAGCCATCAAGGAAGGCCAAGAATTCACGCACTTCTAGGCGTCCTGCCTTTACTGCGCTCCATGAATCATCCACCAGCTGGTAACGCTCAAGTGTGGAGAGTGCAGCGAGAGTGGCGCCAGTCAGGCGAGTTAGTAGCTCTGGCGCGTAATTGACACGGTAGAAACCATGACCACCTGCGTTCACAACTACTGGAAGTTCAGGGGCATCAAGGGGAACTCGCAATTCGCGTTGGTCAAGCAACATACGAGACTCTTGGCCAGCATTGCTCACATGGATCGGTACAACCCACAAAGTCGATGTATCTGCATCGGCTTGGAAACTGAATCGCTGCTGTTTCAACACAAGTGAGTCACCCTCAACATTGGCCGAGACCAGCGGGTATCCCTTTTGCCAAATCCATGAGTCCATGAGTTTGCGCACGGGCACTTTCTCGCCACCATCGGTGGTAACGATTTCCTCAATCGCATCCCAGAGGTCGTTGGTCTCGGTATTGCCGTAGGCGTGCTTTTTCAAATAGTGACTCACACCTATGCGGAATCTCTCCTGCCCTAAGTACATCTCAAGCATGCGGAGTAATGAGCCACCCTTTTCGTAAGTGAGGAGGTCAAACATTCCTTCGGAATCCTCGGGTGACTTCACCTCAAACTCAACGGGTCGTGTTGATTCAAGCGAGTCAACCTCGAATGCTGCACTGCGCTCGAGTCCAAATGTGGTCCAGCGTTTCAGTTCGGGCAAGAACGCATCGCAGGCGGCAACGCCCATGAAAGTAGCGAAGGCTTCGTTCAGCCAGATCCCGTTCCACCATTTCATCGTGACCAAGTCGCCGAACCACATGTGTGCGAGTTCATGCGCGATCACATCAGCAACATGTTCTCGGTCTGCAGCAGTTGCAGTTTCTGGATCAACAAGCAACAACACTTCACGGTAAGTGATACAGCCAACATTTTCCATCGCACCAGCAGCAAAGTCGGGTAGCGCAACCATGTCCACCTTCTCGGCTGGGTAGGGGATGCCGTAGTAGTTGTGGAACCAATTGAGGCAGAAAGCGCCAGCCTCTACACCGAAGTCAGCAAGGTTGGCTTTTCCCGGCACATGCACGACCCGCACGGGTACG
>CAIYHK010000019.1 GCA_903925985.1 uncultured Actinomycetes bacterium | reverse complement strand
GGATTTGACGCCAATGGGAATTTCATTGTCTGGTGACAGCCGTGAGGAGGCAGCGCACCTGATCCGAGTTCGCGTCGACTCTGCCAAAGTTGCCGAACGTAAAGTCCGAATCTTTATCGATGGAGAACGCGTGCTGACAGTTGACCTGCCAGAGGAGTTCCTCGCCGCTGAAACCGTGAAGTTCGGATGGACCGCTGGTACCGGTGGTTCTACCAACTATCACGAGATTTGGGGAGCAAGTGTTCGGGTCATACCCGAATCAATTGATTTTGAGTATGAAGCTCCAACTCTCCAAGATGATCTCGAGGCAATTTCGAGCACCACGACGCAAGTCACTGAGGAAACTCTGGTAGAGACTGGCGCCCAAACCAATCATCAGCCGCTCCTTGGACTATTGGCACTGTCATTGGGGTTCGCATTGGTCGGTTTCGGCCGTCGGCGTCGACACAGCTAGGCGTTCCAACGCAACCCAATCTACGAAAAACTGTTTCGTAAAGATCGGTAGTGTCTTTGCGGGGGTAGTTATGACGCGACCAACTGCAATGGATGAGCATTTCGTTCATCAAATTCCAGAACTCCTACCTGGTGTCGTTACACCCCACCCGCACTGGCGCGAGAGCTACTTCTTTGACATCCACGACCCATCGGGTGATGGTGATGTGGTGTTCCTCACGATGGCGCATTATCCGGCTCGTGAATACATGGACTCGTTGCAGATGGGGCGGGTTGACGGTGTGCAGCTATTGAGTCAACAGATGCGACCATACGACGGCGATCCACACACCACAGCGGTTCCTGGCGTGCGGGTTGAGGTGATCAAACCATGGGAAGAACTTCACCTTTGGGCAGATCCAAAGGTGTGTGCAATCGGAATGGACCTCACCTTTAAGGCCCGCACCCAGGCTTATGGTCTGCGTAGGGGCACAATGCACGCCAGCGACGGAGTGGTGTGGGATCAGAGCCACATCTTGCAATCAGGTGTTTACAACGGCACGTACACAGTCGGTGGTGTGACACGAAAAGTCGACGGCTGGTTAGGGCAGCGCGATCATTCGTGGGGCATCCGTGAACACGGTCGGTGCCCATTGTGGTTGTGGTTTCAGATCCAGCTCGAAGACGGAATGCTCGGCGTATGGCATTGGGAGCTCGCCAATGGCACTCGTATCTACACCGACGGTTGTTGGGCAGGTGCAGATGGAAGTGATCCTGTGCCGATCGTCGATTTTCATCACGACGTTGATTGGAAGGGTCGCTACGGTGAGCACGGTGAAACCGCAATTGGGGTGGCGGGACGATGTGTATTCACACTCGCCGATGGTCGATCGATCATTGTTGATGCCGACGGAACTTTCGCCCGTCCCTATGAGCCTTTTCATCGGGGTGGACAAAATCTCGTGCGCGTAAAAACGACCGATGGTCGTTCCGGCACCGGCGTGTACGAGATCACGGGCGCGCGTCATCACAAGTTCTTCCCCGACACAGTCGTTGAGGGGATACTCCCATCGTGACCGCTCCAATTGCGGATTCAATTGGTGCCATCACGCCTGAGTGGCTGACGCAGGTATTGCAGGAGGCTGGCGAACTTACTGGTGAACACGTAGTTGGGATTTCGTCACGTCCACTTGGAACCGGCCAGATGTGTGATTCGTTTCGACTAAGTGTCACTTACTCTGCAAGTTGCAACGCACCCGCCACATTGGTTGCCAAACTTCCAGCTGCGGACGAGACAAGCCGCAACGCGGCAAAGTTGGTTCGCGCCTATGAAAAGGAAGTCCGTTTCTATCAACATCTGGCAGCGAAGCTTGAAGTAGCCGCACCTCGTGTATTCCACTGTGGTCTCGCCGAAGACACCATTTCGTTTGATTTAATTCTCGCGGACCTTGCTCCAGCTACACAGGGTGATCAGTTAGTTGGCTGCACCGTGCCTGAGGCCGAAGATGCGATGGATCAACTGGTCGCACTACATGCACCGTTTTGGGATGACTCACAATTGCTGAAGTATGAATGGCTGGTTGGGGATCCAACTGCATATCGCAATTTGATGAAGGATCTTCTGCCGATGTTCTGGGCCGGATTTCAAGATCGCTACGGATCATCAATTCAGCCGCACGTGCTTGATGCAGGGAATTTCCTGTTTCCACAAATCGTCACTTATCTCGCTGCCGATGATTCTCCGTTAACGGTGGTGCACGGCGATTTTCGCCTCGACAATTTGCTCTTTTCTCCGGGCGATCGCCGACGATTGGTCGGCGTGGTTGATTGGCAAACCATTGCGCACGGCCCAGGCGCTCGTGATGTTGCATACTTCATCGGTGCGGGGTTGCATGTCGGTGACCGGCGTAGAAGCGAGGAGACTCTCGTGCGTCGCTACTACTCAGGCTTGATCGATCAAGGTGTTAGCAACTACTCGTGGGTGCAGTGCTGGGACGATTATCGCAAAGGTGCTTGGAGCGGACTCGTGATGGCAGTTGCGGCGTCAATGCTTGTTGAGCGCACAGAGCGCGGGGATGAGATGTTCTTAACGATGGCGGATCGTCATGCTCGCCATGCGTTAGATCTCAAATCACCGATCGGCTGAGTTTGCTGCGGGGTCCCCGAGCAGTCGTGAGTACCACGCAGCGAGCAACAAAAGCATGAGCATGAAAACACCGATCATTCCAAAGGTCCACTCTGAACCAAAGGCACCATAAAGCGATGGTGCAACCAAAGCACTTAGTGCGCCAACCAACAAAGTAGTGGCACCGTTCAGCCCTTGGGCTGCGACCGCTCGACCCTCTGGCGCGGCACGGTGCACGAGAGATTGTGCAGCGGGGTTCGCCAATGCTTGCATCGATCCCTCGATGAGTGACACACCGATAATCAACCAAGGCTGTGCAATGAAGCCGTACGCCGCAGTCACGGGAGCAATGAAGAACATCGCAAAAAGAGCCACACGCATCGCACCAAACTTGTCGGAAAGCCGCCCGCCCCGCGTTGCAAAAATTACAAACGGCAAGCTGTAGCCGGCAAATGAAATACCGACCATGAAGTTGCTGCCGCCTCGATCGGTGATGTAGCGATCCCATAGAGCGTCGTAAATACCGATCGGGAGATAGAGGCTCACGCCGACGAGGATCGCAACCTGAAGTCGTTGGATCCGCAGTAAACCGAGGCTGATTTTGCGCGACGTGTCGTTGGCGGGAAGCACCGGAAAAGGGGTTGGGGCGAGAGCAATCAGCGTGATGAGAGCAAGTACTCCAAAGGTGAGAAAGGTTGTGGGTATTCCAAATGGATCAAGCATTAGGCCACCAATCAACGGCCCCACAACAAAGCCCGCCATCTCCATGCTTGCAAGACGACCCAAGCGTTCGGCCTGTCCAGTTGGCGCCAGATGAGCGGCAATGGCGCGATTTGCAGGCAGCACGCTGCCAAGTGAAATGCCGACTGCGCCGCGACCGAGCATGAAGAGCGCAATGTTGCTGCCAGCTGCAAATATCACAGATCCGGCAATCGCCATTAGCAAACCGAAAGTGATCAATCGTTTTGGATTGCCCCGGTCGGCGATGGGTGCGACGAACAACTGGGTGAGAAGGCCACAGAAAAATCCAGCCGAAGCAATGAAGCCAAG
>CAIYHK010000018.1 GCA_903925985.1 uncultured Actinomycetes bacterium | reverse complement strand
GACAAGGTTGCGCTGGAGCAATATCGCGATGAGGGTGTCATTGCTCCAGCGATGATCAATTATCTGATGACCCTGGGTTGGGCTCCGGCGGGGGATGCTGAAATAGTTCCGTGGGAGAAAATCGTCAACGAGTTTCGTCTCGAGGATGTGAATCATTCGCCTGCTTTTTTCGATGAAAAGAAACTCGCGTCATTCAATGGTGATTATCTGCGAATGCTCACCGTTGACCAGTTCATATCGGCTTGTTCGCCGTGGGTCACCAGCGAATCCGCTCCGTGGCCACAAGCAAACTTTGATGCACGAGACTTTGCTGCGATAGCACCACTGGTGCAGACCCGAGTTGGGTATTTATCGGAAGTGCCGTCAATGGTGGATTTCTTGTTCCTCGAGCAACCACCAGTGGATTCAGATGCATTGGCAAAAGCGATGAAACCGGAATGGGCAGCACAACTATTACGAGATGTGGTCGGGGTGTTCGCGGCCTGTGATTGGCAGCACGATGTTCTCAAGACCGAACTGGAAAAAATTGGCGAGATTCACGGTGTGAAGCTCGGCAAGGCGCAGGCGCCAGTACGAGTTGCGGTCACTGGACGAAGCGTTGGCCCTCCTTTGTTTGAGTCGCTTGAGTTGCTTGGACGCGACAGAACACTTGCTCGTTTGAAGGCGATTCTTGGCTGAACATCGCCGATCGTGGCCGGTGTTCATCTGGGCCGCAATGCTCGTTGCTGTTTCATATCTTGCCGTAAACCTGTCTCAAGTTTGGTGGTCTGGCACGTTTGATGCGGCACGTGAGGTTGATGTGATAGTTGTGCTCGGTGCTGCACAGTATGACGGCAAGCCATCGCCACAACTCCAAGCCCGCCTCGACCATGTGTTGAATCTTTGGGACGATGGAATTGCCCCACGCATCATTGTTACGGGTGGCAATCGACCAGGTGATCGATTTACTGAAGCGAGTGCATCGGCAGAGTATCTCAAAGACAACGGTGTCCCCAGTGAAGCGTTGTGGTTTGAAGACGCAGGTACGAACACTTTTGACTCACTCCATACCGTGAGTCAGATGATGAAAACATCTGGTCTGAAAACTGCTGTGGTTGTTACCGATCCATTTCACGAACTCAGGTGTGTGCTCATACTCGATCAACTCGACATCACCGCATATCCATCAGCTACGGGTTCAAGCCCCGTTCGCGGATGGACCTCTGTTTCCAAGCACTTAAAGGAGGCGTTGGGTGTCAGTGCGGGTCGCATTCTTGGGTTTCGCCGACTTCTGTCAATTACGGGGTGAACCCTATAATCAAGGGGCTCCTTGGGGAGTGGTGTAACTGGCAACACAGCAGATTCTGGTTCTGTTATTAGGGGTTCGATTCCTCTCTCCCCAACAAATTCAAGCGTTAAAACTCACTGCTCCACAGTGCGACGGATGGCAAACCCAAGCGCCAAGGCCAAGAATGCGATCGCAGCAATCTGATCGCTCAAATTCAATCCCGTCGCTGCGAGAGCCCTATCTTCTGACTCAACAACCGAGATCGTGTACATCTCGCCAGACTGAACGGGTGCACCGTCAAGGCAGCCATTAATGGCTCGCCAGATTGCCTCAATCTTGTGATCGCCGGTGTCATCGAATTGATAGGGAACACCAATCTCGGAAACGCCATCAACATCATCGTCTAGGACTGGGACTGTGGTGACAGTTTCACCATCAACGATGAGGTCAACGGTGCCAGCGGCACTGCATGAGTCATAAGCCTGAAAAATCACATCAATTATCACGGGTTCGCCAATGACCACCTCATCTGGCAGATCCACTTGCACCGTGGCAGCAGACCCCGCGTTGACGGAACTAATTAATCCAATGGACGCAAGGATGAAAGTTGTTATCGCAAGAGTTTTCTTCACGCCTGTCAACTTAAGCCGACAGTTGGCCCGCTACACGGGGAAGATGTACCGATTAGTTACGGCGGCGCATAAGTGCGAAACCAGCACCAGCGATTATGAGGATCACTGCTGTCAAAGCAAGGGAGTTGCCGTTTGAAGCACCGGCTTTTACGAGAGTCGCAGTAACGCTGTCCTCGACTGATTCAGGAACGTCTTCCGAAGTAGTCGTAGATTCTTCTTCAACGCTAGTTGTGGTGCTTGCGGGTACCACCGTGATGATCTGGTCTAACTGCAGTCCAGGCGCTAAGCAGGACATGATATTGGGCGGTTCAATATCGCGTGGTGTGAAGTTTGCATTGATAGTTTGATCGCCAAGTGTGGTCATTTCTATTGCGAAGGTGTACTCATTCACACCCGCTGCAACGGTGTCCAATAGTTCAACCGGGGTGAGCGCAGCGCCGTTTAGTACGAGTTCTAGATCGCCTTCCATTTCGCAAGAACCTGCTGACACCGATTGCAACGCAACAGTGATTACTGCATCTTGGCCAAGCTCAACTGTGGTTTCTTCAATATTGATAACCATGCTGG
>CAIYHK010000017.1 GCA_903925985.1 uncultured Actinomycetes bacterium | reverse complement strand
CCTGTCGAAGTAACTGGCGGCTCACTTGCCGGCAAACAAGTGATTCAGATAAGTGCTGGCGCAATGCACACATGCGCAGTGATCGCTGATGGCACAGTCGCGTGCTGGGGTGATAACTATTTCGGGCAGCTCGGGACTAGTGACAATACGAATAGCACTGTGCCGGTGACGATCACTGGCGGTGCAGTTAGCAACAAAACAGTTAAAACCATCTCGGCCGGCGGACTTCATACCTGCGCCCTACTCTCAGATGGCACCGTCGCCTGCTGGGGCTACAACCAATTCGGGCTGCTCGGAAATGGGGACACCAACAACAGCAACACCCCGCTCGCAGTTACTGGAGGTGCTCTCACCAATAAGACAGTGACTGATGTTGTTGCCCTGGGTAACCACACGTGTGCATTGATATCCGACGGCACCACAAGTTGTTGGGGTCGCAATAACTACGGACAGCTCGGAACAGGTGACACCACCGACAGGAACACCCCCGTAGCAGTTACTGGAGGTGCTCTCACCAATAAGACAGTTACCAGTCTGACCAAAAACGGTGCGTACAACACGTGTGCGGTTGTATCTAATGGCACCGTAAGTTGTTGGGGTCACAATAACAACGGACAGCTCGGAACAGGTGACACCACCGACAGCAAAAGTCCGGAGGCAGTTACGGGTGGCACAATCGCGAATAAGAGAATTAGACAGATCTCAAGTGGCCCCCACCATACGTGCGCATTGGTCACAGACGGAACGATCTCATGCTGGGGATGGAACTTCTCTGGGCAACTAGGAACTGGTAACACCAACAACAGCAACATCCCAGTCGCGGTTACTGGTGGTGCGCTCAAGACTGCGACCGTCGCCCAAATCTCAACAGGTGCGAACCATGTGTGTGCGCTGAAATCAGAAGGCACGGTCGCTTGCTGGGGCTACGGCAGTCTCGGGCAACTCGGAACAGGTGACACCGACAGCAGTAACACCCCAGTAGCAATCACTGGGGGTGCCCTCAGAAGCAAAACCGTTACCCAGAGTGCGACAGGTGCTAACCATACGTGCGCACTGCAATCAGAAGGCACAGTTACCTGTTGGGGATTCAACGAATCCGGGCAGCTTGGCACTGGTGAAATCACGAGCAG
Source organism: uncultured Actinomycetes bacterium (assembly GCA_903925985.1). GTDB lineage: Bacteria > Actinomycetota > Acidimicrobiia > Acidimicrobiales > Ilumatobacteraceae > CAIYHK01. The sequence goes on along the minus strand of CAIYHK010000017.1, from coordinate 5,287 downwards.
CATTACTCCAGTGGCGGTGACTGGTGGCGCACTCGCAAACAAAACTGTCACCCAAATCACAGCGGGACAGGACCATACGTGTGCATTGATTTCAGATGGCACTATTACCTGCTGGGGCTACAACGGTGTCGGGGCTGACGGTACCGGGGACCTGATTGATAGCAATGGTCCCGTAGCGATAACCGGCGGCGCACTCACCGGAAAAACTGTTACCCAAATCACGGCCGGGAGCGGCCATACGTGTGCATTGCTCACCGACGGCACAGTCGCCTGTTGGGGCTTTAACTATGCCGGGGGGCTTGGCATCGGTAACACCACGAGTAGCGAAACTCCGGTGGCGGTCTCTGGTGGCGCACTCACCGGAGAAACTGTCGCCCAGATAACGGCCGGTGGATTCCACACTTGTGCGTTGATTTCAGATGGCACTGTTGCCTGTTGGGGTTTGAACAATAGCGGTCAGCTTGGAACCGGGGACCTTATTGATAGCAATGTTCCCGTAGCGATAACTGGCGGCGCATTCACAGGCGTAACTATTTCGCAAATCACAGCTGGGTATCAACATACGTGTGCGTTGATCGCAGACGGTGGGATTGCATGTACAGGTGACGGCTCCTATGGGCAACTCGGAACGGGTGACAACACCGACAGCAATATTCCAATTGCAGTAACCGACGGTGAACTCACAGGAAACACCGTCATCGAAATCACAGCTGGGAATCAACATACGTGTGCATTGATTTCAGATGGCACGGTGACCTGCTGGGGTAATAACCAATTTGGGCAACTTGGAACTGGTGACAACCTTGACAGCAACACTCCGGCCGAGGTGCGCTGGCCCACGCGTGCATCTGCAACTACAAAGCCCATAGTTTTGGGGACACCGCGGGTGGGACAAAAACTCAGAGTCAACAAAGGGCGATGGATTGGGTATCCCACACCAACGTTCACATATAAGTGGTATGCCTGCACGGCAAAGGTGACGCAAGCGACACAGAGCATTCCAGGCACTTGTCGAGTGATTAAGAGCGCGACACGATCACGTTTCAAGCTGAGCTCAGCACAAAAGGGCAAGTACATCGCAGTGCTAGTAACCGGCGTCAGCACCAACACTTCGGCTACTCGCTGGCTGTCTAAGACAACCACTGCCAAGGTCAGTTAAACGCCGTTCAATTCAATCCCGAACAAGCCAAACGAAGTTAGCGTTCTAAAACACCCAATAAAGCATGAGAAATGACTAACCCCAATTAGTGTCATACATATTGGTTGCAATAGCGGGAGGATGCATATGCAGTTCAAGAAGGTAGCTAGTTGTGTTGCAGTTCTACTCGCGGTCACGGTAACCGTCTCATCTTCGGCAAGTGCGCTACCCGACCCTGGCGAATTCAGTGTTGTGGCCGATGCCGATACCCGTGGCATAGAAGTAAATGGAGCAGATACTCAGTGTGATGACAACGGGGATGCAATTTCACTTTACGACTACGTAGACAGTGGTGACATTGGCACCATTCAATGCACTATTGAATTCAAATTGACCACTACTAACCAATCAGTCACTAATGCGCCAGTTAGAAGCAGTGTGATCGGACGCGGATCTCTCGCGTCAACCTGCGACGAGCAGCGCTCAATGGAAGTCAACTTTGACTTGACTGTTGACGATTCCGGCCCGTCGAATCGATATGAGCCTTCAAACTTCCAAGCATCATTAAGTGGCAACAAGTTTTGTGTATGGGCGATGGACTTCAACGATGTGGATGACTCAAAACTGAGTGGCAATATCTCAAGCTCATATTCAGTCAACACTGATGATGGCAATCTCAGTTTGAGTAATCGCTGCGAGAACTATGGGCTATTCCCATCTATCTGCTTCAAATACACAATCCGTAACTCCGCATTTGTCACAGGCGGAAGTGGTACATACGCAGGGGCAAGTGGTCCAGGTGAGTTCACCGACAACGAGTACAGCCAATTTGCAATTGAAACTGAGACTATGCCGGGCGGGCCCCAAGGTAGTTTTTCTTCTGGTTGGGTTGCGCCAGTTCCACCGCTTGGGCCAGCATCGCGAAGTGTCGCTTCAATTTCAGCCAAGCGTCTCCGTGCTGGTTCAATCAACTTCAATCTTCGTACCAATAGCAATCCAAGTGTGCGAATGGTTATTGGTAAGACGCGTGGACGTTCAGTGCTGACTACCGGCGTAGACGCTCCGATGATAAAGATTGCAGCCGCACCCGGAGCAACGTGTTCAGTCACTGCTACCTACCGCACTCTTATTGGCCCACGCACAAAGACAATTGGCTATCCGGTTGTTATTTTTGACGGCCTGCTTACGATTGGTGTGACTCCTACCTGGGCACGCACCAATCTTGGTACGTCTACGGGTTCACAAATTTTGATCAACACTCGTTGCGTTTTGGATAGCTATCCCGAATTCACTGCTGTGATGAAGGTCTATGTCGGACGCTACGTCCGCTAACTACGATGGCATTGCCAGACATGTAAACACGCACGGTCGTCGTGCTTACGGCGCGACAATCGTTGTAAGCAAGGCATTCAGATAGATGTTCTTCCACTCATCGCGACTCACCGTGTTAGGACCAAGCTCAATGATGGTGAGCCCCGTGACCACGCCAAGATGCCATGCACTGACGGCTTTTGCATCTATCTCGGGGCGAATCCAGCCTTGCGCGCGCGCATAGTCAAGAGTGGTCACTTGTGCGTCAAAGACTTTTTCTTGCGCGTCCATACTCGCAGCTCGCAATGCTGGGCGCGCATAAGAAGAACCGAGCACATTGAGGCGCACCATGCGGGCATGGGCTCGTTCTGGACGCATCACGTAATCAAGCATTTGTACAAGCAGCGCCTTGAAGTCTTCCTTGGACCTACAAGATCTCACTCCACTATCCCAAAGTTGGAAAACATCCTGAATTGAGTCTGTATACCGTTTTGCCTGAGCCTCAGAAACCAGACCATCGCGACTTCCGAAGTAGTGGTACAAGGAAGTGACCGCAATGTCAGCCTCACGACATATTTCCTTGGCTTTCACTCCGGCTTCGCCACCTTGCTCAATTGCCTCAATGGCAAGTCGAAGCAGGTAGTCCCGTGTGGTTTCGTCACCCTTGTATTTCACTAAGAGAAAATTAGTTGGATTCACCTAGAGAAGTGGATTCCGAGGCTGGCCACGAATCACCCTGAAGTAGCCTTATCGGGTGTTCTTGAGGGGGAAACAGAGCGTAATTGCTGGGCTTGTGGGTGCTATCGCCCTCGTATCCGCTAGTTGTAGCGGTAATTCTCCAACGACTCGACTCGTGATACGCGGGGCCGACGATGTCCAGGTGATGACTCCCGAAGAAGTCGCAGCTGCAAAAGCTGCAACTGGAGATGTCTCCACTGATGGCGATGCGTCGGGCACAACCATTCCATTAAATGAGGACAATCGTCCGCCCGAAGTAAAACTCTTTTCGGCGTACCAAAAATTCACAGACTGTCTGACGGCAGACGGATACAAGATTGAGGGCAACCTCCAAGACCCAAACAACCCGGCACTGCAGGACTCTGCGTATGTGGCATCGCTGCAAAAATGTGCCGCGCGAAGTGACATCCTTGGCGCTCTGCGCGCATCCCAAGAAGCACAAGCGAAGCTCACTCCAGCTGAGGTGCAGGAGCGAAATGAAGACTTCAAAAAGATCTCTGATTGTCTAAAGAAGCGTGGCTGGACCGTGGAAACAACCGTCGGCGATAACGGAATTATCCAACCACGGGTATTTGCTTCTCCAGATGGCGGAATCAACGATCGTGACATCGAACAGTGCATAACCGAAACCGGAATCAACAGCGAGTAGGACATGAAACTTCCTTCAATAAACAAAATTTCCATTCCTGGTATCGGGGGCAAGAAGGTGATGGCAGTAATTGCTGCCGTTGTCGTGGTTGCTGCTGCAGTGCTGGTTGGCAAATCCTTAGGTGGCGAGTCCAGTGGCGGGACCAATGATTTGTTGATTATCCCGCGCTCGGTCGAGAAGCGCTCACTTGAGGACGTCCTTAATGTCTCCGGAGAAGTGCGTCGAGACGAGACCAAGAAAATCAATTCGCCAGTTGATGGACAAATCAGTGATGTCGCAGTTGAAGACGGCGACACCGTGAATGTGGGTGACACTATTTTCTCACTTAACGGCCGCGCTTCAGTTGCTGTCCCTGGTGAATTTGCGTTCTATCGCTCGCTTGATGTTGGTGATGTCGGGCCGGATGTGACCCAACTCGAGCGAATACTTGTATCCGCTGGCACGGTCCTCACGCGCGCCGATGATCTTTATACCGAAGAAACACGTGCTGCTCTTGCTCAGTGGCAGCAGATCCATGACTACCCCGCTGCAGTTCCATCAGATGAAAAGACCATCACAGTTTCGCTTGGCCAGAACCAAGCTGGATATTCGATTGGAAGTTACAACTCCATTGCTTATGTGATTACTCCTGCAGCATCGAGTACTTCAAGTAACTCTTGGGCTGAGCCTTCGGGCATTACCGTTGGCATGCGCACAATGACCGCGGCTCCAGTCATCAACATCACTTCAGATGTATCAAGTGTCGTTGAAGGTGGCTCCATCACTTGGACCATCACAGCCGATCCAGCGCCTTCAGCAGACTTAACCGTAAACCTGCAAATTCAGGGGTCAGCTACCGGTGGGGCACGTACAGACTCATCACGTGGCGACGACTACAACCAGATTCGAGATTCAATCGTTATCCCTTCAGGCCAAACTTCGGTCACGATCACCCGCTCGGTTTTCACTGATCGCGTCATCGAGGATGAAGAAGATATTGAGGTTGCAATTCAGCAGCAATCCGTCGGCAGCTCAACTGAGGCATACACCCTTGGTAACGCCACTTCAGCACGTGTTGTGATTCCTGAAAATGGCAGCAATCTTCGGCGAGTACTCAGTATCCAGGCATCCGCTTCACGGGTGGATGAAGGTGGCCAGTTGAGCTTCACCGTAAACACCAGCATCGAGTCGAATCAGCCACTTGATTTTTATGTGAATGTCTCTGGAACAACATCCGCTGGCGTTGATTACGTACGGATTGATCAAGATGACTTACAGATCCCCGCAAACAGCACCAGCACCACGTTCAATGTGAATGTGCGAGTGGATAACAGAGTTGAAATTGATGAAACCCTCATAGTCACTCTTGTTGCCGATCCAACTTTGTCAGCCGCAGATCAGCTGTACGAGATCGGCACGCGCAATAGTGCAAGTGTTGTTATCTCCTCGCGCGATCTTCCTGAGTTGACAAT
>CAIYHK010000016.1 GCA_903925985.1 uncultured Actinomycetes bacterium | reverse complement strand
TGAGAAGGTGCAGGCATATCGCATACCCACCGGAGAATTAGTTAAATCCCAAAATTTCAGCACAGGGAATCTGCTTAGTTTTGCCTTCCACCCCGCGGGGAACTACCTACTAGCCATTTCTCTGACTCCATCAATTGAGAAATTTGCAATCGGACCCGATCTTGTCTTGCGCGCAAGTGCGGCAACGGCATCTTCGGGTGACATTGAATTCACGCTTGAGGCGAATGAGACGGTAATTTGCTCAACACTCTCAACCACAATTGGTGAAGATTTTGATGCCGTTGGTGTTGATTCAATCGATTCAATCACCCAAACTTCTAGCACTGAGTGCACGATCTCAGTTACATCAAGTGCTCGAGCGGGTCTGGGACCAGTTACATCAAGTCTTTCACCAGCTACTTCTTTCTCGATTACGGGCCTAACTACTCTCGTTGCGGACACGTTTGGGGTCGCCGACCAAGGCTCCACTGTTGTGACCATCGCAGGATCTTCAACAACAAGCACGACTTCCACAACGACCACATCGGTTCCGAGATCAACCACGACCACCGTTCCTGATTCAACCGTTGAATCAACGCTTCCGCCAACTGGAACAAGCGGTACGGATTCTGTGAAACGCGCGCTATTAGCTACGGTTCTCGGACTGCTTTGCATCTTTGTAATGTTCACTAATACAAGACGCGGTCAGCACCGCGTATAACCAATGAGGTTGAAATGAAGACTCTTGCACGAATTGCCACAATTGGAACTTTGCTCGGCGCATCTACGTTTTTGATTGGTACACAAAGTGCGTCGGCTGCAACAGGCACACCTGATGATGAATTGACGATTGACTGCAATGACGACAGTGGCAAGCGTGTCGCTATTTGGAACTACGTGGAGACACAAATCACAGTGAACTTCACCAATTGCGATTTTCATGTCCATGAAAACTCTGAGGGTGATGTGATTACTGATGACATACCAGTTTCACCAATAATCATGTATGCAGGTGATTATTTGCTCATTACGAATACTTCGCTGCCTGCACCAGTACAAGTTGTAGCGGGTCAATTGAAAGAGGGGCGGACTCCACCGGGGGTACTTCAGTACCGCCAAGATGTGACCATCCCACTCGATGCAAAGTCGTTTGATGCTGGCGAAATCGACGACCAAGACGAAAAGGAGCACTGGCTTGGAGGCAAGCGTTTGTGCGCATTGGATGTCGAAGGCGGTGCACGACACGTCTACACCACGCTCAACATCACAATTGATAGACCGGGTCGATACACGTTCCGTTCAATTGCTACTGACCCTCTAGGTGAGTATCTAGGCACCGACACGAACCCCATCGGTGATTCATTCTTCGCTCTGTATTCAAATTTTGATCCCGCTAATCCTGATGAGGGTGTCATTGGATGCAACGATGATCTCAATAATTTGTTTGACCATGGCAACGAAGAGATAGTTGAAGTTCTTGAAGACGGCACTTGGATGGAGGGACACCAGCCTTACTTTTCAGTTCAACTCGAACCTGGCGCTTACACGTTGCTCATGACTACTTGGCGTGCCGTATCAAAAACTGAATGGATTGCTGGCGAAGCAAAAAATGAACTCCCATGGACACCAGGTCCAGCCACATTGACCTACGAATTGTGGGGCCCTGCCGAGGCTATTTGTGTTGAAAATGACCCCGTATGCGACCCGCCCGAGCCAACACTTCCACCAACCGGTTCCAGCTCTGGGCCAGCGGCACCGATTGCGCTCATTTCCTTGACGCTTGGATTGGTTGGAGTTTTCGCAGTCAAGCGCCGCGTCACCAGCTAATAGTCATCGAACAAGCGGCAGTACCGATTGCGCGAACCGCGTGCATTCCTCTTTGTGGGGATAGCCAGAAAAGATGAATGCATCAATCCCAAGGTCGCGATAGCGATTGATCTTGTCTGCCACTTCTAGAGGAGTGCCAACAATGGCTGCGCCGCAACCACTTCGTGCGCGGCCTATGCCGGTCCAGAGATAATCCTCAACGAATCCGTTATTGGCAGATGTCTCACGAAGCTCAGCTTGGCGGCGTACACCGATACTTTGTGAATCCAACGACTGTGAACGAATGCGATCGCCTTCACTTGCATCAACACCTGCAACTATCCAGTTCGCAGCATCAAGTGCTTGCTCTGCGGAATCGCGCACGACCACATGACACCGATAGCCAAACCGCAATGTGCGGCCGTAGGCAGCTGCTCGTGCACGCATGTCAGCAATAGTCTCGACGACTATCTCTTCGGTATCAGGCCACATCAAATAGACATCGGCTTCAGCTGCAGCCACGTCACGTGCCTCTTCGCTTAGCCCACCGAAATAGAACTGTGGATCGTGGGGTTGCTCTACAGCGATCCGAGGTGGGTCCAGATGTAGCGAATAGAACTCACCTTCATGATCTAGCCGTTCGCCACGTAACAAAGTGCGCAAGATTTGCATGTTCTCTCTAGTACGGGCATAACGAGCTCGACCATCCAGACTCTCCCCTGGCATCTCGGAAGAGATGATGTTTATGGTGAGTCGACCTTCGAGGGTTTGATTGAGTGTGGCCATTTGCCTGGCCAACTGCGGTGGCCAAACTTCACCGCAGCGAACTGCAACAAGCAGTTTCATCGTGGAAGTCAATGACGCCACCGATGAAGCAAAAGACACGGTGTCAATTCCAAGTGAATACCCCGATGGCAGGAGGATGTTGTCAAAGCCGTGGCGTTCTGCTTCAAGCACGATGTCCCGACAGTGATTCCAACTGCTGCGTAGATCGCCTTGGACTACGCCGATCTGCTCGTAGTCGTCGTCACACAGAGCCCCGAACCATGCGATTTCGGCCGGTGACCTTTCTATGCTCATGGCAGCTTTTTGCCTTCACTGGCCTCGACTATTCGGTACACATCGGTCCGCGTGACATGAATGGAGGTTGCCATCGTGATCTCTGCCAGATGCCGCAGATCTTGAGTGCCAACAATCGCTACTGCATCCGCAGGATGCGAGAGAACAAATGCAACGGCCACGGCGGCGCGCGACACCTTTTCACGCTCGGCGACCTCATCTAAAACCGCAATCAATTCAGGTCGCAATCCCTCACCAGAAATGACGCGACCACCGGCTAATGGACTCCAGGCAAGCGGTGTCATTCCTGCCTCGATGCACAGATCGAGTGTTCCATCACGAATCGCTGTCAATTCAGCACATGAAAACTCTGGCTGCGTGGAGACCAATGGGACATGCGCGCGTGCAAGTAACGCTCGAGTTTGAGCTGTTGTGTAATTCGATACACCAAACATGAGCACCAGCCCACGATCGTGAAGTGATGAAAACGCAGTGGCTACCTCGTCGGGGTGAGTAAACAAATCGGGTCGGTGCACTTGGTAGAGCTCAACATGCTCAACGTTCATTCGCTGCAACGATTTCTCACACGCTTCAACCAAATACTTGGCCGATGAGTTATATGGAACTCCAGGAATGATTCCACCCTTGGTCGCAAGTGCAATTCGATCTCGCAGACTCGTATCGAGTTTGAACACGCGACCCAATGCCTCTTCGCAAGCACCAAATCCAGAGCCACCCCAGTCCAGGCCGTAGACATCGGCGTTGTCGACCAAGTTGATGCCAAGATCAAGTGCTTCGGCGATGAGTCGCGCATTGTCGGCATCTGACGTGCCGGTGAATCGCCAACAACCAAGGGCGATTGGGCCCACCTCTACTGTGGCGCCGAGTTGTCTTTGTGCTGACGACACGAGGTTTTCGCTCATTGGCAAAGACTAGTCGTGAAGAAATCATTGGTTCCGAGTGCGGTCGCAACACCACCTAGGCTCACCGACGTGGAGAAGTTGCGCTTCGGTGTCATTGGCACAGGGATGATGGGGTGCGAACACCTACGCAATTTGTTGCCCATGGACGATGTGATCATCACCGCAGTGAGTGATCCAAACGATGAACCACTTTCATGGGCTGAAATGACACTCGGGGACCGCTGGACTGGCGTTTCTGTGTTCAAAGATCATCGCGATCTCTTGGCAAGCGGTGATGTTGATGCCGTGATCATTGCGTCACCAAATCACACGCATAAAGCAGTACTCAACGATGTTTTGTCTACCGACCTCCCGGTACTAGTGGAAAAACCGATGTGTACAACCATCTCGGACTGTCGCGACGTGGTCGCTCAATCACAGAAACGCGATGCCGTCACTTGGGTGGGGCTTGAGTACCGATACATGCCATCAATTGCTCATCTTCTCAACCAACTCGCATCGGGAATCATCGGTGAACTGAAGATGATTTCAATTCGTGAACATAGATTTCCATTTTTGGTGAAGGTGGATAACTGGAATCGGTTC
>CAIYHK010000015.1 GCA_903925985.1 uncultured Actinomycetes bacterium | reverse complement strand
CGATTCGCGCATGTGTCGCTCCTGTTGCCTATAGTCCGCGGGCGCACCGGCAGTGCGGTGGAAGCGAGGACGCATGTCAGATGATGAGTTGATAGATGATTTTGATGGCGAAGAGTTAGAGGACGATCTCGAGCTTGACCCTGAAGATCTCGAAGAGGACATCGTTGATATCGATGATATTGATGCAGAAGCTGACGACGCGGAAGAAGAAGTCGTTGACCCTTCAAAAGGCATGGCCCGTGCTGGCGGTGCCGATGATGAGGATGATGACGAAGATCTGATTACCCCTGATGATGTTGAGGCGGATCTCGACACCATCTTGAAAGACCGTATGGTCGCTGCCGAAGAGACTCCGGCGGAGGAAGAAGAGGAAGAAGAATTTGACGATCGTGGCGACACGACGGATCGTCTGCAGCCAAAGCGTCCCGATGAGCGTCTCTGTGGTTCTTGCTTCTTGTTAGTTAGGGAGTCAGCACCTCAGTGCCCAGTTGGTGACGATTCTTGCCCATTGTTCACGTCGTGACTCCATGAGCGCTGTAGTCGTTCGAACAGCGCTAAACGAAGATTCGCCGCGTATTGCAGAGTTACGCGAATCTTTGCGACACACGATTCAAGAGTTCCGCGGTGGTTCTCTGCTTTGGGATGAACGACACAAACGGCCGGATATGAATAACACCACCGTATATGTGGCCGATCTCAATGGCTACGTGGTGGGATTTATGGTTTTATGTCTGCGAGATTCGGAAATCGAGATTTTTGAAGTACATGTGGACGCTGAGTCTCGCGGAATTGGTGCAGGAGATGCGATGATCGCCGCTGCAATTGCTGTTGCGCAAGATCAGCGTGTTTCTGCACTACGGGCCGAGGCTTTGCCCGGCGATCGTGATACAAAAAACTTGTTTGAACGCGCAGGTTTGATCAGTCAGAGACTGATGATGCGCAAACAGATTTGAACTAACGTCCCTGCCAGTTCGGTGCACGCTTTTCAATGAATGCCGCGAGGCCCTCTTTGGTGTCTTCGGATTGGAGTACGTCGCCAAAGGCCGCGTCAGTCATGGCTTTCAAGGTGTCATCGTCTTCATATGCCGATGCGAGAACAATTTTCCGACTCTTAGCAACCGCAATGGGTGCAGAACTTGCAACCTTCTCAGCAACCTCAAATGCTTTTGCAACAACCTCATCTGGTTCTACGAGATGGTTTACGAGCCCCAGTTCATAGGCGCGCTGAGAGGTCAAAGGATCACCTGTCAGGATCGCTTCCATTGCAACATTGCGACCAATTGCCCGGGGTAGACGAAACAATCCACCTGCACCTGCAATCAAGTTCCTCTTAACTTCGGCCAATCCGAACTGGGATCTTGTTGAGGCAATCACCATGTCGCAAGCGAGCACAATTTCGCAGCCACCAGCAGTAGCCAAACCATCTACCGCAGCAATTACCGGCTTCGACCGCTCACGGTAGACAAAGCCTGCGAATCCACCACGTGCAGTGTTGAGTGCCGCGGCCTGTCCGGAGTTGATTGCTTTAAGGTCGGCACCTGCACAAAAGACTGGGGTCTTATGACCCTCTGTATTAGCTGTGATAACACCACACCAAACACCTTGCTCGGCTTCAAGTTGATCTATTGCGGCTTCGAGACCGGCTGCCACTTCACCGTTGATTGCATTGCGTGCATCGGGGCGATTCAAAGTAATCAGCGCAACGTTTCCACGTTTCTCATAGGTGACGATTGCATTTTCAGATGTGGACATAGTGGACCTCAATCCTTCTTAGGTGCAGTTTCCTTATTGATTTTCTTGCGAGCTGGAGCGGTGGGGCGCAGGGGCTTCGGCATTGGTGCCTTTGCTGGCACTTCCACACCAAGCAGAACCGCAAAGTCAGGCAGGATCG
>CAIYHK010000014.1 GCA_903925985.1 uncultured Actinomycetes bacterium | reverse complement strand
ATGCCGTTTTTGGTAGTGACGGTTGAAGCAGCAATACGTGCACTCGATCGTCGATACGAAGAGACGGCTCGAACATTGGGAGCTTCGCAATGGCGAGTCTTTTGGCTGATCACTATGCCAGCCGTCGCCCCATCTTTAGCGGCCGGAGCAGTGTTGTCGTGGGCGCGAGCACTGGGTGAGTTTGGGGCAACTATTACTTTTGCTGGCAACTTCCCTGGCACAACTCAGACACTTCCGTTATCCGTTTATCAAGCCCTAGAAGTCAATCCAGAAAAGGCGATCGTGCTTGCTTTGCTGCTGGTGGCGCTTTCATTTGCGGTATTGGTTGGGTTGCGCGATCGCTGGTTGAGCGGAGCCACCTCAGCACATACGAGGTCAGCGTCGTGAGCATTAACGCGCAAATAAAAAAGGAACTTGGCACGCTCAAGCTCGACGTAAACCTTCAAGTGCAGTCTGGACAACGTGTCGCGATCGTGGGCCCTAATGGTGCTGGCAAAACCACGCTGCTGCGCATTCTTTGTGGGCTCGTACCTATTGATAGTGGTTGCGTGGAAATTCACGGGAATGTTGTTGACGCCCCAGATGATCGGATCTTCGTACCCGCGGAAGCGCGCAATCTTGGTTACTGCCCACAAGAGCACACTCTTTTCAGCAATTTGCGAGTCGCTAGCAATGTGATGTTTGGATTGCGAGCTCACGGCATGGACCGCATATCTGCAGCCGAGCGTGCTAACCAGATTTTGGAGCAGCTGCAGCTTGAGGATCTCGGTGCTGTGTCACCTAATTCATTGTCAGTGGGTCAGAGCCAACGGGTTGCGCTTGCACGGGCGTTGGTGGTCGGAGAGTCCATCTTGCTATTGGACGAGCCGACTGCATCGCTGGATAAAGATGTTCGCCCGATTGTCCAGCAGGTCATCAATGATCACGCTGCCAAATTCGGCACAACCGTTTTGATCGTCACCCATGATCGCGCTGAAGCAGCACTGCTTGCTGACTACACAATTGAGATTGGGCAGTAGATGAGTCGCGTTAAGTCGCAAGACCTCTTAATTGGTGAATGGGCCTGTTTAGGAATCATCTGCGAGATACCGATACACGGTTTTGGTGTGGCGGCACGCCTCAAGCCGGCAGGTGATATTGGTCGGATCTGGACGATGTCACGCGCACTCACTTATCGATCCATAGAACAGCTTGCCTTGCGTGGCCTAGTTGAAGCAGTACACGAAGAGCCTGGAATTGCCGGAGGAACCCGCACTATTTACCGTGCAACACGTGTAGGCCGCAATGCGTTGCGTGAATGGTTAGGCACCCCAGTGAATCACCTTCGCGATTTCCGTACTGAGCTTCTTTTGAAGATTGAGTTGGCGCGGTTGTTGACGATTGATTCAACAGCGCTTTTAGAACTCCAGCGCGAAGTCGTGCATCAATGGCTTGAACACTTTCCGTGCGAAGTTGATTCGACTGGTGATGTTGTCAGTATCTGGCGTAACGAGATGGCCACCGCAGCACTTCGGTTTCTTGGTCAATTGTGATCCTGGAGTTGATGTTCGGCACTAGTTTTTGAGCGAGGTTGAAAATGAATGAGTCAGTGAACGAAGAAACACCGTTCGTCTACGAAGACGATCAGTATCACAACGCATCAGACGATCCGTTCTGGTTCGAGACAACCTGGTGGTCATTCAACGTGCCAGAACGAGGCATAGGTGGCTGGCTGCACGCTGGACGCAATACCAACAAGGGCACGGTTACTTGGCGGGTTTTTGCATGGGATCCCTCAGGAGCAGATCTTGGACGCCTCGCCTATTACAAGAGCCAAGAGCAGGTACCAATGGATCCAAGTGTTGACTTGCGTGACATTCAGTTTCCTGAAGGCGGTTTCAGCATAAAGATGCTGACTCCACTGATGGATTACCACATTGGATATTCAGATTCGAATGCAAACTTCAGCATTGAATTTGAACACCGCAGTGTTCACCCACCTCATCGGTTCACGCCTGGTGAAGCACCTGCGTTACACAATCCACACTTAGACCAACTCGGACACTTAACTGGTGAGATAGTTCTGCACGGCGAACGAATTCCAATTGACTGCTATTCAGTGCGTGATCGCACTTGGGGTCCGCGTGGTGGACATCATTCGCAGAGTCAAAAAGCCGAATATGTGCGTGGTGAGTTCAAAGCGCGCAATCCAGGTGGTCCGGCTTGGCGCGAGATTGAACGCCAACGCGGACGCGGTCGAATCGATTACATCTTCGGCCACACTGAGGCACACACAGGCTTTCTTGGATTCGTGCGTGTGCAAGACGGCGATGCCAAGGGCTGGTCACCGATGAACGTTGGCTGGTTGCTAAAAGACGGAGTTTTTGAACGCCTCGACAAGACGAAAAGCAAAATGCGCAGTTATCGCGACCCAAGAACCGGTTGGAACACGCACATGGAAGTTGAACTCGTGGACCGTACTGGGCGCTCAATGGAGGCCGAAGGCTTTGCAGTGAGTCACATGTGCGAACACGGCAGTGGTGCAAACTCACTTATGCGGTGGGAGTACGACGGCAAGATTGGCTGGGGCGAAGACCAAGACGGTTGGAAGCTTGATCATTTTCGCCAGATGCTTGGAGCGTTGCGCGCAACTTCGCGCCGTTAGGACTGCAGTCTCCAACCAGAGTTATCGGGAGTACGAGTCCAGCCCGCTGAAGCCCAAGTTCCACCGTCAACAGGGATAATGGCACCGGTGATGTATGAGGCCATGTTCGAACACAGGAACACCGCCGCATTTCCCAAATCTTTCGTGTCACCTTCACGACCGAGTGGAACATAACTCTGAATGCTTGTAGCGGGTATGCCTTGTGCGCGCTTTAGTTCTTCTTCATCCACCGGGCCGCTCATCCATCCATGCATTCCAGGTGTGCGTGTGATGTCGGGTGCGAGACAGTTGACCCGAATTCCATACTCGGCCAACTCGAGTGCCATCGTGCGAGTGAAGTTGATCATTCCAGCCTTACAAGCTGAGTAGACCGCATATTTAGGAGCTGCCCGTGAACCCTCGATTGAAGTGATGTTGACGATGCTTCCACCGCGTCCACCCTTGATCATCAGGTGCGCCCCGGCATGGGTGGCGGCCAACATGCTCACAAGGTTGATGTCAATATGGCGCCTCCAACTGCGCTCGGACTGATCAATGAAATTTTTCCCAGCGACTCCGCCGGCGTTATTTATCAAAATGTCAAGCCCGCCATATTTACTCTCTGCGAGATCTACTGCAGACCGGATCTGGTCAGTATCCATTACGTCAGTGATCGCTGCCGCTGCCACACCACCTGAGGACTCAATGATTTCTTGGGTTTGGGCTGCGCGTGCGGCGTCGATCTCAGCGATTACGACTTTGGCGCCGTGAGCGGCAAGAGCGACAGATATACCGCGTCCGATGCCTGCCCCTCCACCAGTTACGAGTGCAACCTGCCCGTCCAATGATGTTTCCTTAGAAATGTCGTCCACTTTTCCCCCTTCAAATCCCACCGTGATACTAGGGACGTGAGCCTATGCAAGTAACTAGGCGGTAGTTGCCCGGTTCTGTTTTCAGAGCCT
>CAIYHK010000013.1 GCA_903925985.1 uncultured Actinomycetes bacterium | reverse complement strand
TTTGTCTTCCGATGTACGCCCTGCCTTCAGGTACGTGGCGCATCAATATGGTGTATCTGAGGTGATGTCAACTCGTGCTGGTCTGGAAGAAATTCTTGAGCATCTTGAATCAATTATTGCCGGTAAGTCACAAGTTCGTAACACAGAAGTACAGCTCGTTGAACGTGAACTAAAAGACTCTGGTTATCTACCGTTGATACAGGCTCGTGAAGTGGATCGAGAAATACTTTCGTATGTTTGTGATGGTCTGACCGATCGTGAGATTGCTGATCGGGTGTATCTGAGCCCTCAGACTGTGCGCAATCGCATTTCGGCAATGTTGCAGCGGTGCGGCAAATCAAACCGCACACAATTGGCGATTATGTACGCACCGATATCATCAATGTTGAGCAAGAACGCATAAATCAGGCGAAGGCCACGAGTGCGTAGAGCCAGTCGGTGGTAACGGGAGTTGCTTCCCAAGTTGGAAGTGGCACTGAGACTCCGCTGCTCTCAACAACTCGAGTGGAAAACCCAAAAGTTTCATTGCCTCCACTAACCCCGTAGGTGTCGGACTGCGCAAGGTTGAACCCGTTTGCGGTAGATAGCGATAAATCATGTGATCCAGCGGTCACAACGAAGGAAATCACGGTTGGATAAGGCTTGGTAGGCCTAAGTGTGCCAGGAATTAGCCCCTGTGGGGTGGCAATGCGCCCAGCTACCGCTGCATTCACGGCAAGGGCGGGTTCTGGGTTGGACAACGACCACTTTGAGAACCTGATCACGCGACCCGCAATTGTTGTTCCACCACTTGTGCTGGTGATGGTTACGGCCGATGCTGTGTCGGCGATTCGGTAGGCAACAAGGAGATGTGAGGCGGACCCACCACCGGCACCGATTGAAGCGAGCCTCGTCCATCCTGACGGAATTGGTGGTTCTGAGTTCTTGGTCGAGGTGATCACCAATAGCAACAGGTCTCCTTGAGCAGTACCTGTCGGGATCGATACAGATGCCGAGCCATTCTTTGGCGTCACGGCCACAGGGCCAATACTTCGAAGATAGATAGTTGGAACAACAATTGGGGTAGTCGCGCTCGGGCCGAGAGTCCAAGTTGGGAGCCCACTACGGAGAAGTCGGGCAGTTTGGCGGTATGAGTACGTGACCGAAGATTTGGGGGTGCTGTCGGTGCAGGTTACGGCGTTTCCGCTCACGACTGGAGAGTTTGCACCAACGCAAACATTCGTCGTGCTGCCATCTGAGCCCTGGCGCTCCACGAGATACGAAATTGGTGCGCCTGAATCAATACTTACAGTCGACCAACTGAGTGCCACCGACGGTGGGGTAAGGGTGGGTACTGGGACTGGGGCGACACTTGATGTGAATGCCGCCCCAGTCAACCGCGTTACAGCAACGTTGCTCTCAGCAGAGAACAACGCAGCTGATGTGGAAGTCGCACTGAGGAGTGTGATCACCCCGAGAGTGCGACCCAGTCTCTTCATTAATCAGTACCAGGTGATTGCATTGCACT
>CAIYHK010000012.1 GCA_903925985.1 uncultured Actinomycetes bacterium | reverse complement strand
CGTCACCAGTGTGCAACCAGCCGTCAACCAGTGTTTCAGCAGTTGCTTCAGGGCGATTCCAATATCCGAGCATGATGTGATCGCCGCGCACGATTACTTCGCCGGGCTCATTTGGGCCACAATCTGATCCATCAGCGCGCACAATTCGCACCTCGGTATGGAAGAACGCTTTGCCAGTGGACCCAGCTTTGCGAATCGCATCTTCGGGCGAAGTTAGACAAGCCGGGCCACAGGTTTCGGTGAGTCCGTATACCTGGTTGATATCAATTCCCATTTCGGAATAGGCCTGAATCAGCGGAACAGGAACTGGTGCTGCACCCGACATGATCCAGCGCAGGCTCTGATGTTTGTGTTTTGCGGGGTCGTAGGTTGCGCGCATGAAGTTCAACATCGCTGGCACCATCAATCCCGATGCAATGTTTTCTGAGTCGATCAACTCCCAGGTTTTCATGGGATCAAAAGCCCTCATCATCACGTGAGTGAGGCCACGATAAACAGCCACGATTGCTGGAGTGAGCGCGGCTACATGGAACATTGGCATTGGGTTGATGTAGCGGTCGCCGTTTGCGAAATCACTTGATGCTGTAACCGTGAGAATTGCCCACATCTGCGTGTTGTGTGAATGCATTACACCCTTTGGCAAACCAGTGGTACCAGAGGTGTACATGATGTAGAGCAGATCATCGTTGGATGCGGTGATTGCCGGCTCGGTATCGGGCATCTTTGCTGCTTCTGATTTGAAGTCAATAGCGAAACCCGGCTTGTCAGTTGCAGCGCCGACATAAAACCATTCACGCACATCGGTTTTGCCACCACGGCTCTGGAGATCGGCAACTACTGGAGCGAAGTCGGCGTCAAAAACCAGTGCGGTCACTCCGGAGTCTTTCAGGATGAACTCAAGTTCATCGGCCACTAGACGCCAGTTCAATGGCACGATGATCGCACCAAGCTTGGCGGTGGCGAAAAACGAGGTGACGAACTCGGTTGAGTTCATCATTAGAAGACCAACACGGTCACCGGTCTTTACACCACGTGTACTGAGAAGTGATGCAACGCGATTGGTCTCTGAATTGAGCTCGGCGAATGTGAGGCGCCGGTCTGCGGCCACATCGAACAATGCCTCAATTGTTGGATTAAGCGTTGCCCGCTTTGTGAGAATCTGACCGATGTTGATTGGTAGCAGCGCCACTTATTCCCCCTAGTTTCTGGGAAATGCTAACGCTGATTTAAGTGCCGCAAAACGTCTGATAGCCCTCCCAATCCTCTGGCATCGGATTGGTGTAGTAATCCATTTCATCCCGTTTCGAAAATGGATCTTTGAGCAGGGCAACTAATTCACTCATAGGTTGCAGGTCGCCGTTGGAGCCAGCTGCAAGTGCCATTTCTACGATGTGATTGCGAGGGATGTAAGCGGGATTGCATGAGTCCATCTGCGTGGCGATCTCGTGCCGATCCCTGCCACTCTTGTCAATGAGCGCAAGCCATTCGGCGGACCAAGAAAGGAAGTCAGGGCCGGGTGCAAGGGCCGGCACCAACTCCGTAGAACCAGATCTGGCAACTGAGGACAACGAGCGCATCGTGTTTGTGTAGTCCACCTTCTCTGATTCAAAACACGCAAGTAGACGGTGAAAGAAATCGGGTTCAGTAACTGTGTCTGGGGTTAATCCGAGCTTTGCTTTCATTCCCGCGTTCCACGCTGCTTCAAATCTCAATGGGAACTCCTGAAGTAAATCAGTTGCTCTGGTGACGGCAGTATCGGTGTCGGAGTCAATCAGGGGTAAAAGCGATTCGGCCAAGCGCGCGAGATTCCACTGGGCGATGTAAGGCTGCCGCCCATATGCATATCTGCCCTGATGATCTATGGAACTGAACACGGTGGCTGAGTTGTAGGTGTCCATAAAGGCACATGGACCGTAATCGATCGTCTCACCGGAGATCGCCATGTTGTCGGTGTTCATCACCCCGTGAATGAAACCAACGTGCATCCACTTGGCTACAAGCGATGCTTGGCGGTTGATCACTTCATCGAGAAATTCCAACGCTGAGTTACTGGACCCTTGCAAGTGGGAGAAGTGTCTCATGATCGAGTAGTCCAGCAGCCGCTTGACGTGATCAACGCTTTGAGAGGCAGCGTATTGAAAGGAGCCAACACGAATATGGCTAGAAGCAACTCGACACAAAACTCCACCAGGAAGCATCTCTTCACGACGCACTTTTTGATTAGTCGCAACTACTCCAAGTGCGCGGGAAGTTGGAATACCAAGTGCGTGCATCGCCTCGCCGATTATGTACTCACGCAACATCGGGCCAACGGCTGCTTTGCCGTCGCCACCGCGCGAAAACCGCGTGCGGCCCGAGCCTTTCAAGTGAATGTCGTATCTGTGTTCAGAAGTGGTCACCAACTCGCCAAGTAGTAGAGCTCGCCCGTCACCGAGCAACGGTGAATAGCCACCGAATTGATGCCCTGCATAAGCCTGGGCAATCGGGGTCATCCCAGGAAGTACATGGTTGCCGACGAGAAATTGAGTTCCGATGGGGGAGTTCAGCCAGTCAGTGTTAATGCCGAGTTCTCTAGCCAAATCACCGTTGACAACCAGTGCGGTTG
>CAIYHK010000011.1 GCA_903925985.1 uncultured Actinomycetes bacterium | reverse complement strand
GTCGTAGTAGTAGTAGTAGTAGTAGTAGTAGTAGTAGTAGTAGTAGTAGTAGTAGTAGTAGTAGTAGTAGTAGTAGTAGTAGTAGTAGTAGTAGTAGTAGTATTAGGAGTAGTAGCGCACACGTGCAAGCAACCATCCTCATCATACTCCACTAGCACCAGTAGGAGTAGCTCACCCACGACCAGGAGTGCATCTGGGCAAGTAGTTTTGGTCAATGCGCACTCGCCTGACTGAAATGCTCGAAATTGAACACCCCGTGATGCTCGCTGGTATGGGCGGCGTCTCATATCACGAACTCGTTGCAGCCGTAAGCAACGCCGGTGGCATTGGAACACTTGGTGCCTCCACGATGAGCATCGCGCAGCTTCGCGAAGAAATTGCGTTGACCAAGGGTCTCACTTCAATGCCGTTTGGCGTTGACTTGCTCACTGCGCTGCCTGATCAAGTCGAAAGCGGTGTTCAGGCAATCATCGAAGGCGGCGCCAGAATTTTTGTCGCTGGTCTTGGAGTTCCACGCGAAGTAATTGAACTCCTGCATGCCAAGAACATTCTCGTGGGTTCAATGTGCGGCAAAGTTCGTCACGCGATTTCCGCCGTCGCCAGCGGGTGCGACTTCGTTGTTGCACAAGGCACCGAAGGTGGCGGTCATACTGGAACTGTTGCGACCATGGCATTGATACCCCAGGTGGTTGATGCTGTAGGGAGCAAAGTGCCAGTTGTTGCCGCAGGTGGGCTGTTTGATGGTCGTGGATTGGTCGCATCATTGGCACTTGGTGCTGAGGGTGTGTGGGTTGGCACACGGTTCATCGCCACACCGGAAGCCCGTGCGGTGATCGGCTACAAAGATGTTCTGCTAGCTACACCCGAAGATGGAACCGTGATCAGCCGCAGTTACACGGGCAAGACATGCCGAGTGGTGCGCAACACTTGGACTGATCGCTTTGAAAAAGCACCGAGCGAAATCAAGCCATTCCCCCAGCAGGTGATCTACTCAACCCAAGAAGGTGCCAACCACCTCGGGGCGTCATCAGATACCGTGGTTGACACTTCAATTGAGTTCATGCCAGCTGGTCAAGGTGTCGGCGCGATCAACTCTCTTACCCCAGCAGGAGACATTGTGCGGTCAATGGTGGCCGAAGCAGAAGCAATCATCGATTCGATGAGCCGCTTCAAGAACTGAAATCAGAATGCTTCAGTTGCTGCGGAGCAACCGCGACATCCGCATCGTTTTCTTTGCCCAGATCGTCTCTTATCTCGGTGATTGGTTCACCTTCGTAGCAATTTCTGCCGCCGTGTACGACTACACCAACTCAAAGTTTCTGGTTTCTTTGGTGATGGTTTGTGAATCCATTCCGGCATTCCTCCTATCGCCAGTTGGCGGGCCCGTAGCCGACCGATTCGATCGACGCAAAGTACTTGTAGTTGTGTCATCAGCCCAGGCCGTCGCGGCTCTTGGCTTTTTGTTACTAAGCCGCGACACGGTGTGGATTGGGTTTGTGTCGCTGTCCCTTGTTGCGGGTCTTGCTGCATTTGTGAATCCTGCTGTAGGTGCATCGGTGCCAAACCTCGCCCGCAACGAAGACGAACTACAAAAGGCCAGTCAACTCTTTGGCTCCACTTGGGGAATCATGATGACAGTTGGCGCGTCACTTGGTGGTGTCTTTGCAGCACTGCTCGGTCGACGTGCGGCATACATCGCTGACGTGATTACGTTCATCATCGCGGCGCTCCTGTTTTCGATGGTGAAGACCCGAATGCAACAGCACGACACGTCGAGTTCACAAAGAGTGCATCCAATTGCCGACATGCGAGAGGCAGTGCACGTTGCACGAAATGACCGCGTTATCGGAAGCCTCATGATGTCAAAGACTGTGTGGGCAATTGGTGCGGGGCTGGTCAGCCAGCTCGCGGTGCTTTCAACCGATGTTTTCGGTACTGGCGATGCCGGCATTGGTGCAATGGTTGCGGCACGAGGTGTTGGATCAGCCGTAGCGCCAATAATTGCCATCCGCATGACTCGTGGAGACTTGTCAAACATTCTTTTTCTTTGTGGTGCCGGAACTGTGGTGTTTGGCCCGTTGTACATCGGCGCTGCATGGATTCCATGGTTCATTCCCGCGCTAATTCTGATCACATTGGCTTCAATCGGCAGCGGAAGCCAATGGGTTGCATCAACCTACGGACTCCAAATCCGCACACCTGACCACATACGTGGACGCGTGATCGCCGGCGACTTTGCACTCGTCACTTTGATTCTTGGAGCAACGAGTGCACTCGCAGGAGTTGTTGCCAACCATCTGGGTGTGCAATGGACCATCACCGCGTTTGCGGGCGTGTCTTTATTCTGCGCACTCACCTATTCGGCGATTATCTATCCGATTCGCAAAGAGTTGAAGACGCAATACCCACCGATTTGATGAATAGCGAATTAAGCACAGATTCAACCTGAGGTATCAGGCTTCGTCCACCAGCTCACGCAGGGTTTCAATGGTCTTAACTCCATCGCCCACTGCATTTACTTGCAAAGTTGTTACACCCGCAGCCTTGTAGGCAGCAATGCGTTCCTTCACATAACTGCGTGGACCAACAAGGTTGGACAACTCAAGCAGCTCGCTTGGGACTTCGGCGGCCGCTTCTTTCTTCTTGCCGTCGAGATAAAGATCCTGAATGAGCTTCGCCTCGCGTTCATAGCCGTAGGAAACTGCAATGTCGTTGTAGAAGTTCTTTCCTCGTGCGCCCATGCCACCCACGTACAAAGCGACTGAATCGCGGGCGAAGTCAAGGAGTCCCTTTTGTGCATCACCGGTGAGCTTTTCATCAATTGCGGTCATTCCACCTGCGGTTATCTCTAGCGGTCCAAGGCTTGGGTCACGCTTGGCGAGTCCACGACGAAGGTCGGCACCCCAAACCGTTTCGTATTTTTCCGGCATGAAAAAGATCGGGATCCAGCCATTTGCATAAGCAGCAGTGGCTTCGACACTTTTCTCCTTAAGCGCGGCCCACCAAATTGGAATGTCCTTGCGAATCTCTTGGCCCGGCTTGATGATCTTCAGTGGCTTGCCAAGCCCGGTGCCCTCACCCGCAGGCAGTGGCACATCAACTGTTTGACCGTGGTATTCGAGCGGCTGTTCGCGAGCCCAAACCATGCGACAGATGTCGATGTATTCCTTGATACGTTGCATCGGCTTTTCGTACGGCACACCATGGAAACCTTCGACAACTTGTGGTCCCGAAGCACCAAGACCAAGCACGAAGCGACCATCACTCACATAGTCGCAACCCACTGCAGTCATCGCCATCAATGCCGCCGTGCGTGTGTATACGTTCACGATTCCGGTTCCGATTTGAATCTTGTCGGTCACCGCAGCGAGGTAACCAACCTGCGAAATTGCGTCAGCGCTGTAAGCCTCAGCGACCCAGACAAGATCAAGGCCAACCTTCTCCAACTCAACAACCTTCTTAGCGGTCTCTTTGAAACCACCTGCATAGTTGACATTCATCGCCAGTTTCATTGGGTTTTCCCTCTCAGTCGGCTCAATCTGAATTAAGACACTAAATCTTGAAAAGCGCGTCCAGACAATCCCCCGTGAGAGCCACTGGTTTCAGCCTTACTAAGGCTCCCTGAACGGAAACCTGCGAGGTCTAGAACGACTCGTTCATAGCCAAGGATTCGCAGCCCTTCAATGATTGCAAGACGATTTTTTTCAACGTGCTCAAATTGGTCGGGGTCCACCTCGATGCAGGCAATGCCATCAAAATGTCGGACGCGAATATTTCCCGCTGTTCCAACTTCGCGCAGCAACGCTTCTGCGCGCTCCACCTTCGACAGGACTTGCACGGTTACGGGCGTTCCATTCGGAATTCGACTCGCCAGACATGCCATTGCGGGCTTGTCCCATGTTGAAACACCAAGCTCGCGAGAATATTCACGTATGTCGTCTTTGGTGAGTTCGGCAGCAACCATTGGAAACTTTGCTCCCCGCTCCTGCGCTGCCGCCTGACCCGGGCGCTCGTCTCCGAGATCATTGACATTCACTCCGAGCAGGACGACACCCGCAAAATCATTGGCGAGTGGAACAACTGCATCCATCAAAGCTGACTTGCAGTGGAAACACCGATCACGGTCATTTCGCCGGTATGCGGCGCGTTCCATCTCGTCGGTGTCCACACACTTCCAGTTGAGTCCGAGTTCAACTGCAAGCGCCGAGCAGTGCCCTAGTTCGGCTGAAGCAAGCGAAGGCGACACGGCCGTGACACAAAGTGTGTTTTCAGCACCGAGAACCCGAGTGGCGACAGCGGCCAGAAATGTGGAATCCACTCCCCCTGAGAAAGCCACGACACACCGACCTATGCCAAGCAATTGCTCCTCAAGCCTGCGGAGTTTGGTTTGCTCGGGCGCCACATCAACAATCGTGGCACAGGATGCGGAAATGTGCCCCGCTAGTGCGAAGATCAAAGCGTGAAATCAAGCCATAAAGTTGCCATCAGCACAGGCATCTCACTTCGGGTAGTCGAGTTCTCGGGTGCTGCGGCCAGCGGGAGGGACATCCTGCTTCTTCATGGGCTTGCATCCAATGCTCTGCTTTGGGCACCAACAGGAGAGCTACTTGGTGCGCACGGGCATCGCGTCGTCGCTGCGGACCTTCGTGGGCACGGACTCTCCGACAAGCCCAGCGACGGCTACTCAATGGATCAGGTAGTGGCAGATGTTGCAGCACTCATTGATGAACTGGATTTACAGAATCCAATTGTCATCGGGCAGTCGTGGGGCGGCAACGTAGTTGTTGAGGTTGCAAAACGCCACGGTGATTTGATTGCAGGGATAGTTGCCGTCGATGGTGGTGGAATCAATCTCCGCGAGACCTTCACCACTTGGGAAGAATGTGTTGCGGCACTTCATCCTCCACATCTCGAAGGCACTCCAGCCAGCAAACTGCGCGCTGCAATCAAGGCCATGCGACCTCGTTGGTCCGAGAGTGCAATTGATGGAACCATGTCCAACATGGAGGTACTTGAAGACGGCACCGTGCGGCCCTGGCTTTCACACGAGCGTCACGTTGCAATACTCCGGGGCCTGTGGGGACATGATCCATTTGAAGCATTGAATGTTGGCGCTGTGCCGACACTTTTTGTTCCAGCTTTACCGTCGGGCGAGACCAAAGATGCCTGGTCAAAACAAAAAATGGACGCCCACGATCGCATCGCGGCGCTGGCGCACGTGAAGGTGATCCCGTTTTGGGATGCCGACCACGACTTGCATGCGGAACAACCGGAGGCGTTCACAGACGCTGTGCACACAACGATTCAAGAAGGCTTTTTCGGATGACGCAACTACCGCGAATTCTCACCATCATGGGCTCGGGCGAAACCGCTCCAACCATGACCAAAACACATCGCGAGCTCTTTTCTCTCTTGCCCGCTAATTCCCAAGGCTTATTGCTTGACACGCCATATGGGTTCCAAGAGAATGCTGCCGAACTAGCAACACGAGCCGTTGAATATTTCAAAACAAGTATCAACGCTGACCTTCGGGTGGCCGGGCTGCAAAACCTCGACAACATTGATCCGTTAGTGCTTGAACGTGCACTTAACGCGATTGATGATTGTCAGTACATCTTTGCTGGGCCCGGCTCACCCACTTACGCCTTGCGCCAATGGAGTGGCACCGATGTCGCCGCCCGAATTCGGGCCAAACTGAATCACGGTGGGTGCGTCACATTCGCCTCTGCCGCAGCGCTAACTCTTGGCCGCCACACCGTGCCTGTGTATGAGATCTATAAAGCTGGCCATGATCCGTATTGGCTCGATGGCCTCGACATCTTGTCGGTTATTGACCTACCAGTCGTCGTGATCCCCCACTACGACAACGCCGAAGGGGGCCATCACGACACTCGATTTTGCTACCTCGGCGAGCGCAGGCTCTCCGCCATGGAAGAGCACCTGCCTGCGGACGTGTTTGTGCTCGGCGTCGACGAACACACCGCTTTAGTTATTGATCTGGATTCGGACTCGGCGCGAGTTACTGGCAAAGGAGCAGTAACGATTAGACGCCGTGGGGATAGTCGGGTTTACGAATCTGGTGCCGAAGTTGCGCTTGACGAGATTCGACACGGGCAGGCCGTTGCACCGCGGCGCCAAGAACGAGTGGTGGAACAGGTGAGTGTGGATCAAGTGGACACTCATTCGCTCGGCGACTTGACCGACCTTTGTGAAGTTGAGTTCCAAACAGCAATCACCGATCGTGACGCCAATGCCGCCACTAGAGCGATTCTGAAACTAGAAAGCGGCATAAAGGAATGGTCCGCGGACACTCTCCAGAGCGACGAAACCGAACGCGCTCAGGCAACGCTGCGAAGGATGATCAGCAAACTTGGCGAATTCGCAACCGATGGACTCCGTGATCCATACGAGGTCTTCGCACCATTAATGAAAGTTGTGATGGAATTGCGCGCAAAGATCCGTGCAGCAAAGCAGTACGACCTCGCAGACTTGCTGCGCGATGAGCTTGGTCGAATTGGAATTGAAATCCGTGATACCCGCGACGGTCAAGAGTGGGTACTCAACGATTCTGCAGACTAAACGTGCAAATGCCCAATGCGTGATCGGCTGCGAATTCCACCCACTGCATAAACAACTGCGAATGCAACCACGCCGACGGCGATGATGGTTCCACTAGCTGATGTATCCCAGTGATACGCCAGGTTCATACCGACAAATGAACTCACCGCACCGACTATCGGCGCGATCGTGAGCATGCGAGCAAAAGAATTCGTCATCAAGCGAGTGGTGGCCGCTGGGACGACCAGCAGTGCTGAGATCAGCAATGTGCCGATGACTCTCATGGTCACAATGATCGTGCACGAGAGCATTGCCATCAGCAACACCTCTACTGCGCCGACACGAACACCCGAGATGCGAGCAACCTCTGGATCAAATGTTGCGTACAACAACCGCCGATAACCCAACACGATGATTGCAAGCACACCGATCGCCACTGCAGAAACGGCCACGATGTCAGCGGTCTGTACTCCAAGCACACTGCCAAAGAGCACGGCTTCAATGGAGCGTTTAGCTTGGCCGTACCTGTTCAGCAGCATGAGCCCAACAGCGAATGAACCGGTGGTCACAACTCCGATGGCTGCATCGGCACCAATTACTCGTTTGCGGGAAATCCTTCCGATCAAAACTCCCGAGACGATGCCCCAGATTCCTGCACCTAGGAAATAGTTCACCTTCATCACAGCACTTGCTGCGGCTCCGCCGAACACCGCATGCGAAAGCCCGTGGCCGATGTAGCTCATGCCGCGCAGCACCACAAAAACACCGAGCAGGCCACAAAGCGCCCCTGCAATAACTGCAACAAGTAAACCGTTGCGAAAGAACTCGTACTTGTACGGCTCGAGAAGGTCTAAAGCGATCATTTTCCGCTACCCCTCAAGCGATGCGAAATTGTGTGCTCCAGCTGATCGACCACGATTGGCATTCCGCCATGTTCAAGAACTTGCATCGGCGCACCGTAAGTGCGCTCCAGAACTTCTGGATTGATGACAGCAAGTGGTGGACCATCAGCGATCACGCCTTTGTTGACACAAATGATTCTCGGCAAATGAGAGGCGAGCCCATTTAGATCATGCGTACTGAGCACGATTGCAACCCCAGACTCGTGGAGATCCACCAACAAGTGAAGAATTTCGTGCCGAGTAGACACATCGACTCCCGATGTTGGCTCATCAAGAACCAGAAGGTCGGGCTTGTGAAAGAGGGCCCGCGCAATAAACACTCGCTGTTGTTGACCACCAGACAATTCGCGAATATGGCGCTCGCCTAGGCCTTCGAGTCCGAGTTGGCAAAGGACGGTCTCTATCTCATTGCGTTCCTGATCGGTTGTGCGGGGCCACCAGCGGCCAGCACTGCGGGTCATGCCGACGACTTCTGCCACTGTGACTGGGAAATTCCAGTCAACAGACTCAACTTGCGGTACGTAGCCCAGCCGCAATCCAGATTTGCGTGTGACTTTGCCATGCGAGGCGTGCATCACGCCAAGTAGTACGCGTAGCAAGGTTGTCTTGCCTGAACCCGATGGGCCCACTATCCCCACGAATCCGTTCGCTGGCAGATCGAGGCTCACATTTTCAAGAGCAAGAATTCGGCCATAGGTTGCCGACACGCCATCAAAGCGAACGATTGATTCCGTCATTGTGGATATTCGGCGTTGTCGATGTGTGTGCTCAATTCAACGGCTTCCAATGCGGAGGCATCTCCACCTAGGGCCTCAACCATGGTGACAAAGTTGAAACGCATCAATCCAAGCCATGAATGCTCGGGTTCACCGGGATCACCTGGAAGGTCGTCGTCACGCAACACGTCTACGTATTTCACGTCGACTTCATTTCCAATCTGCTCAAGCACGGGGGATGAAAAAACTTCGCTACCAAATATCGCAGCCACATTTTCAGCCTTGACTTGTTCAATTAACTCCGCAATATCGCGTGGAGTTGGATCCTCAAAGGATGAGGGCTGTATCGCTCCGATCACAGTCCATTCATAATGCTTTGCAAAGTATGCATAGGCATCGTGGTACGTAACGAGCTTTCGTTGCTCAGGATCTAACGTCGCTGTTGCTGTGGTCATTGCTTCATCGAGGGCCACAACGGATGATGCGAAATCATCGAAGTTGGCTTCAAATTGCGATGCATTATCGGGGCTGAGCTTGGACAGCACTTCGAGAATGACCTCGCCATAGCGCAACGCAAACGGTGGGTTGGTCCAGAGATGTGGATTTGGCTTACCGCCGGATTCTGGAAATGAAAAGTCAAAGATCCACTCATCTTCAGTGATCGTCTCAGACCCAAGCTCACACAGCACCGCCCCATCTTTGGCGTTTGCTTGTGCCAAATCTTTGGTGGGTTCTTCCAAGATCAGACCATTCATGAAAACCGCATCAGCTTCGCCGAGCACCTGTGCCGCACTCGGTGGTGGTTCAAAGGTGTGTGAATTTGTTCCCTCTGGAACAAGCCCAGTGACTACGACACCAGTATCACCGACAATCTGCCCAACGATGCTCGTGATCGGAGCAACCGTGGAGACAATTCGAAGTTCGCCGGTAGTGGCTTCATTGACCACGCAGTTGCCCGCAGCGACGCTTGGGGTGGTCTCGGACTCGCCAGCACAAGCCGTCACAAACAGAATGCCCGCGATCAACGGGATAGTACGAAGGTTCATGCGCTTCAGGCTACAAACGCAAGAGCAGTTAGCCGTAAGGTTTACGCCGTGAGCGAGCCAGTTTTTGCCCCAATGTCCGACTTGTCGCGTGGTTGGAACTTTGCCGACATATGGGAGCACCACTCTGAAAGATTCTCAGGATCGTTGGCGCAGGAGCAGGGTGACCGCAAATTCACATGGGCTGAGACCAATGCTCGAGCAAACGGTGTGGCCGCAACACTAATTGCCAAGGGCGCCACGCAAAACGACAAGGTCGCTCAATACATGCACAACTGCATTGAATACATGGAGTCAATGTTCGCGCTATTCAAAGCATCGCTTGTTCCGGTGAATACGAACTACCGATACACCGACTCCGAACTCCTCTACCTTTGGGACAACTCTGATGCGGTTGCGGTGATTTTTCACGGCACATATGCGGATCGCTGCGCCACATTGCGCTCACAATGCCCAAAAATCAAAGTGTGGCTTTGGGTTGATGACGGAACTGGCCCATGCCCTGATTGGGCCATCGATTACGAAACTGCGGCAGCGAGTCATCCCGAGAATGTGCGCACACCTTGGCAGCGCAGCGGCGACGACATGTATTTCCTATACACCGGTGGCACAACGGGAATGCCAAAGGCAGTGATGTGGCGGCAGGACGATATGCTGCATGCCCTAGATCAGCCTTCGCGCATCAAATTTCCTGACGGTGTCGACTCCGAGTTTGTTGCCAATCGCGTAGTCAAGCCGGGACCCAAGAATCTCCCCGGTGCACCATTAATGCACGGCACGGCGGCATTCAACGCAATGTGGGCTTGGACTCTTGCGGGTTGCGTAGTCACTCTTGTCGGCCGGAGCTTTGACTCAGTTGAATTCCTCGACACCATTCAGAATCATCGCGCCAACAGCATCACGATTGTCGGCGATGCATTCGGTCGCCCGATACTTGATGCACTCGACAAAGAGCCGTCACGGTGGGATCTTTCTTCACTCAAGTTCGTGTTTTCAAGCGGTGTGATGTGGTCGGCGGAAAACAAAGCTGGGATTCTCCGCCATTGCAACCAAGTCACGATTATCGACAGCCTTGGATCATCTGAAGCTGTTGGAATGGCTTCATCGACAACTTCTGCTGACGCCAAGTCCGACACCGCACATTTCAAACTGAGCGATAACACACGTGTGCTGACAGAGGATGGCCGCGAAGTGGTTCCCGGATCAGGTGAGCGTGGTCGTGTCGCAATCAAGGGATACACGCCCGTTGGCTATTACAAAGATGAAGAGAAGTCAGCCAAGACATTCATGATGATCAATGGCGTGCGCTATTCCATTCCTGGTGACTGGGCCGAAGTCGAGCTCGACGGAACGGTGAAGTTGCTTGGGCGCGGAAGTCAGTGCATCAACACTGGAGGCGAGAAGGTCTACCCCGAGGAAGTTGAGGAAACGCTGAAGCGCCACGCCGATGTTGAGGATGTGGCTGTTGTGGGAATTCCCCACGAACGTTTCGGCGAATCAATCGTTGCATTGGTGCAGCCGCGCACGGGATCCACCCCACAGGTCGATGACCTCATCGGCCATACCAAGGAATCTCTAGCGGCATACAAGGCACCGAGGTCCATTTTGTTTGTGGAATCAGTGAATCGCGCCCCTAATGGCAAGCTCGACTATCGCGCCCTTAAGGACTTGGCTCTCTCTCGCCTATCCTGAACGAGTTGAAAATCCCCGCCGGCTGACCGCCGGCATTTAGCAAGGAGCCCCACATGGCAGATCTCGGTTTCGACGGCAAAGTAGCGATCATCACTGGAGCCGGAGGCGGACTCGGTCGTCAACATGCATTGCTACTCGCCAAGCGTGGCGCACTCGTGGTCATCAATGACCTCGGCGGTGCAGTTGATGGCAGTGGCTCGGATGCATCAGCTGCGCAGCGAGTAGTCGACGAGATCAAGGCACTCGGTGGCGAAGCCGTTGCGGACCACAACAGCGTTGCCACTCCAGAAGGTGGCGCCGCCATCGTGCAGACCGCAATCGATACGTTTGGCAAGGTTGACATCGTCGTTAACAACGCTGGCATTCTGCGCGATAAGTCGTTCCATAACCTCACACCAGACCTAACCAACGCCGTGCTCGATGTGCACCTCAAGGGTGCGTTCCATGTAACCCAGCCAGCATTCGTAAAGATGCGCGAGCAGGGTTATGGGCGCATCATCTCAACATCATCCGCTGCTGGCCTGTTTGGCAACTTCGGTCAGGCAAACTACGGCGCTGCGAAGATGGGTCTTGTCGGTTTCACCCGCGTGCTCGCTGTCGAAGGCGAACGCTTCAACATCAAAGCAAACGTCATTGCGCCACTTGCACTGACTCGAATGACTGAAGAGATCATGGGTGTACTGAAGGACAAAGTCAGCCCAGAACAAGTTTCGCCGATGGTGGCATTCCTTGCGCATGAAGACTGCCCAACCTCAGGTGAGGTTTTCTCAGTTGCAGGAGGTCGCGTGGCTCGCGTGTTCCTCGCTGAGACCCCGGGCTTTACAAAGAACGGACTCACCGTGGAAGACATCCGCGACAACTGGTCAACCATCACCAAGGAGGACGGCTACTTCGTTCCTCGTAACCTTGGTGAAGAGACCAAGTACTACTTCGAGAAGCTTTCCTGAATCATCAGATGACGTGGGAATCCTCCACGGTCAAATCAGCCGAGGGTCTTGAACTCGCCGTCCACCATTGGTCCGGTGGCAAAGGCTCCGATAGACCTCCACTGCTCATTTCACATGCAACTGGTTTTCATGGTCGCGCTTACACAGCTGTAGCAACAGCACTGGAAGACCAGTTTGATTGCTGGTCATTTGACTATCGCGGCTATGGCGACTCTGAAGTTGCGCCTAATTGGCAGGTTGATTGGACCAGCTACGCAGATGACGCGCTTCTCGCAATTGACACCGTCTACCAGCGCACTGGTGCGCCACGGGGAAGTCTGCTTGGAATCGGTCACTCAATGGGGGCAGCAACGTTGCTTATCGCAGCGCGAAGGTCACCGGGGTGCTTGCTCTCGCTCGTTGCGTATGAGCCAATCATCTTCAGCCCCGAACTACGAGCGATGAGCGGCGGCACAAACCCACTCGCTGACGGTGCGCGGCGGCGGCGCAATGTTTTCGTATCAAAGCAGGAAGCGATCGACAATTTCGCAGCCAAACCACCGCTTGGCAACTTTGACTCTGTATCAATGCACAGCTACGTCGAATACGGCTTTCGCCCACTCCCCGACGGCACGATCGAATTGAAGTGTGGACGCGAGCACGAAGCACGTACATATGAAACAGGTGCTGCCCACGACACCTGGGATCACCTTCCGGACACAACGGTGCGCACGCTTGTGCTGGCTGGATCTCTACGACCGATGCAACCAAGTTCATTTGCAGAGAAGGTTGCTGAGCGTCTGCCAAATGGATCATTCCAGCGTCTCGAGCAATACGAACACTTCTTTCCCTTTGAACAGCCAACGGAATTTGCCGCAATTGCGGCCAAATTCCTCGCCACAAAAGGTGACGATCACTTCGGTTCCATCGTGACCCGCTTTGATCGCAGCGTGGATGCCATCGTGGAGAGACTGCGCAAACATCGCTCCCTTGATCGCGTCGCTCAGCTGTGCAGTCGACTCGGTGATTATTCGGTCGTTTGGTACTTGGCTGGATTTTTACGGGCTATCGGAAGCAAAGACCGATTGCGCGAGGCTTTCATCTTTGCTGGATTGATACTCGCTGAGAGTCTCGTGACCAATCAGGGAATTAAACGAATCTTCCGACGCGAGCGACCAACCGTGGCCGGCGATGAACGCAGTCCGGTGCGGCAGCCGCGCACATCCAGTTTCCCAAGTGGCCACGCATCATCGGCCACCTTTGCCGTTTTCGCATTGGCGATATGGAGTCCATGGCTGCAGGTTCTTGGTTGGATTCTGCTGGCAATCGCCATCGCAGGCAGTCGTGTGTACGTGCGCATTCATCATGCGTCCGACGTTGTGGGTGGAATCTTCTTCGGGGCCATGATGGGAATTGTCACTTTGGGAATAGCAACCCTCATTTAGGTTGTTGCATTCACAGTGACCAAAACTTCAAATGCACCAAAGTTCTCCATCACTTGGGACTATCGGTGTCCTTATGCCCGCATCGCCCACGACCACGTAGTCACTGCTCTACGCGGAGGTGCTTCGTGGGATGTCACTTTTCTCCCCTATTGCCTTGGGCAGTCACACGTGGAGCCTGGAGAGACCGATATCTGGGACCGCCCCAAGGATGACACCGGGCTATTTGCGCTTCAATTTGCGGTTTCGGTGCGAGACCAACAGTCCAACCACTTCTTGGATCTGCATTCCGCCTTGTACAACTACCGCCATGACCAAAACGGAAACCTGTCCGACAGTGAAGCTGTGGGCCGAATTGCCCAATCAATTGGCATCAACGTCGACGCGGTCATGGCAGACATCGCATCTGGACGCACGCTTGAAACTGTGAAAGATGAACACACCCGCTACGCCGAGTCACATGCGGTTTGGGGAGTGCCCACCTTTATTGTTGGGCCAGCGGCGGTTTTCGTACGTCTACTGGACCGCCCGAAATCTGCTGAAGATGCAACGCAAACAGTTGAACGAATTCTTGCCAACATCGGTTGGGACAACCTGAATGAGTTCAAGCACACATCCGTGCCGCGCTGAAAAGAGTTAGCGGCTGAGAATCGAGCGCAGATCCAACAAAAGATCGGCGACTTCGGTGGTTGAGACAAGCTCGCGGCGCAACATCTCAGTCAGCGCCTTGTCAACGATGGCGAGCGCGTCGGCCACGACTTCATGCGTGGTCTCTACTTCGGGAAGCGTTGCAGTGATCTCAGTCATCGTCAAACCTTTCTATGGATCAACACTCTGAGCGTATCTGCTGGAATGGACGTATATGGATCTACTTGGGAAGAAATGCGTCATCACCGGCGCGGCATCTGGAATTGGACTCGCACTAGCGCACAAGTTCCATGAAGCAGGGGCAGACCTGGTGCTCGCGGATCGTTCCGCGCACCTTCTAGAAACTGCAACGCAGTCACTAAACGCCCACCGTAACGGTTCCTGCCACGGAATTGTTGTCAATCTCGCAACAGAGGCTGGGAACACTGAACTTGTGAATTTTGCCAACAAGAAATTGGGGCAGATTGATCTCTTTTTTGCCAACGCTGGAATCGGTTCGGGCACAGATGTCATTGAATCGAGCGAGATGGAATGGGACGAATCGTTTGCCATCAATTTTCATGCCCACCGCTGGGCTGCCAAAGCGCTTCTGCCCCAGTGGCTTGAGCGTGGTGATGGATACTTTTGCTCAACTGCGTCAGCAGCGGGAATGCTCACACAATTAGGAAGTGCGCCCTACTCAGTCACTAAGCATGCAGCTTTGGCTTTTGCTGAGTGGATGGCAATTTCCTACGGTGACCGCGGAATCAAGGTTTCCTGCCTTTGCCCGCAAGGAGTCAACACGCCAATGATCGGTGGACCCGTGTCGGCATCCCAAAGCTCGAGCATTGAATCAGAAAGTGATCAGATCGTTACCACAGCAGTTAGTGCGGTGCGTGCAGGTGGAGACATTTTGGAAGCAGACCAGGTGGCACAGGTCATGCTGGAGGCGATCCGCAACGAAGAATTCCTGGTACTTCCCCATCCCGAAGTTCTCACCTACGCCAAACGCAAAGCCGAGGATCGTGCGCGCTGGATCGCTGGCATGCGCAAGTTTCAGGCAAGACTCCAGTAATGGCCAAGCGCAAAGTTCAGCCCATCGACGACGGTGGGCTGTCACTTCTCGGACTGCACAAAGGTGAAGCTATTCGTTTCAAAAAGTCAGGCGATGCGGCCCGCTGGACACTTGGCAAGATTCACAGCGCCGAGAAAGATGGCAGCATCACGATCCATGATGAAAACGGTGCGGCACGATCATTACGGCCAGAGCGAATTGAGATCCAGCGGGTATCAATTCGTGGTCGCACTATCTGGCAGAACCTCGCAGAGCTCCTCGCCACGGCACAGCAGTTAACTCTCTTTGCTCCGCCTAATCAAACGCGTCGCTAACAAGTCAGAGTTGTGGATAAGCAAGAAACGAATCGGCCACTTCCGCATTGCCGAACACCTCAAACTTGCCTGCATTGAGGTGCATGCGACGCCAGAGCAGGCGAGCTAGGTCTTCTGCTCTTCCTCGGATAGCCACATCACCCTTGGCATGCTCACGCGTGAGTTCAATCCCTTGATCGGAGAATTTGAGTAGCCACTCGCCTTCGGTATCCGTGCAATGGAGATGAACAGTTCCAATTGGTAAGTGATTGTCAGATCG
>CAIYHK010000010.1 GCA_903925985.1 uncultured Actinomycetes bacterium | reverse complement strand
GCCAATCCTTAATTTTTTTCGCTACGCGATTGATATGTTTTTGACGCGAAACTAATCGTGCTTCACGAACCGTATTGTCGAATGATGCAACTCCATCCACCAAGACATACAAGTCGTAGTTCCTCTTCACCACCCGTAAATAAATCAGATTAGAACGAGACAAATTCTCAATTGGGTCTCCCTTACCGAGACCCTCTGCATTCACCACTTCCTCTGCGATGCTGCGGTCAATCAGGCCGGCAAGGTGTCTGAAGAGATCATGCTTGGAACTGAAATACGTGTAAAAACTGCCTCGGGCCAAACCTGCTTCTCGCACGACGTGCTCCACGGTTGTGTCTTGATAGCCGTATCTGGCAAAAACGAGACGGGCAGCCCCCATGATGCGCTCACGTGTTCGATGAGCTTTGCTCTCTGCGACTGGTGCCCCTGTTTGATTCCGACGCTGTACGGAAATCCCACTGGCGATTTGCCCGCCACGAGTCACACTCACCTCACTTACCAATGCTTCGTCCATCAGTCACTTCTCCATTTCCACTCCACCACGAATCATGATTTCAGAGAGCGACTCCATTGACTTCAGATATAGATCCAGCGATCTTTGTCGCGGCTCTGGAACGAAGTGAGTCACACCAACTTCAAGATATTTTTCAAGTTCAAACAAAATGAGATCTTCATCGTCTTCTAGTGGATCCCACCTTGTCCTCATCGAAATAGGAAACGACTCTTCGGGTCTGCCAACTCTCAATTTCTTGACCCGAATTTCTGTTTGTTCCGGCGACAAAAACGCACCGTGCCAACCATCGCCAACTTCAATAGCACGACGCAGTGCGACATCTGCGTGGCCGCCAATCCACAGCGGTACGTGACCAACCGGGTGAGGCAGAGCACGCATTGACACCAAAGTTGATTGGTGCACAGGAAATGACTCCGTGATGTGATCATCGGTCCATAATTTGCGCAACATTGCGATGGCTTCATCGGTGCGTGCGCCACGTTCATCGAAAGGAACCCCTAAGGCATCGAATTCTGCTTTAAGCCATCCTGCAGCTACACCCAAAATCACTCGGCCCCCACTGAGTTGGTCAATCGTCGCTATTGATTTGGCAACAGTGAGTGGGTGCCTCATCGGAAGCACCAGCACAGTGGTTCCAATACCAACACGTTTTGTACACGCAGCAATCCACGCCATTGTGGTGAGCGGTTCAAAAACATAAGCAGATGGCGGGTAGGCAGAATCAGTCGGGACAGCCAGGTGGTCACTCACCCACACGTCGGCAAAACCCAATTCCTCTGCGAGAACAGCGGTACGGCGCAGCGCTTCTCCCGATGCCGCTGGGCCTGCCTGTGGGAGGTGGACTCCGGCTGTCGCGTTCATGAATCTCGACCCTACTACAGTTTCGACATCAGTGTCGAAACTGTAGTAAGATTCTGTAATGCCTGATTTCCATATTGACATCGACACTGGCGAAGGGACGATGGGCACCTTTGTCACCCACCCTGACGCCGCAGAGAATCTCCCCGTTGTTCTTTTTCTGATGGATGCACCCGGAAAAAGAGAACTACTCCATTCCATGGCACGCAGAATCGCAAGTAACGGTTATTACGTCATGTTGCCCAACTTGTACTACCGCAGTACTCCTGCATTTGATCTCGACTTTGCCAGCAAAGAGTCCTTTGAGGAAATGCGGGGGCTCATGATGTCTTTGAGCAACAAAATGGTTGCGCGTGACGCGGGCAACCTTTTGTCGTATGCGGCACAACAACCACAAGCAGATGTAGGTGCTTC
>CAIYHK010000009.1 GCA_903925985.1 uncultured Actinomycetes bacterium | reverse complement strand
GGTGCAATTTCCACCGCATTGTTCCACCGCTTGAACACTGGAGAGAGCTCAATTGTCGATGTTTCGCTAATGAACGTCGGCATGTGGCAGCTTGCGCCAGACATCGTGATGGCGCCCTTTGCCAAAGAACAGTCGAACGCGCAGCCCGATCGATTCGAGCCGGGTAACCCACTTACGAACACATACCCGACCAAGGACGGTCGCTGGCTCACGCTCGTGTTGCTCCAAGCAGATCGCTTCTGGGCAGAGCTCTGCAAGGTGATTGGTCGTGAGAATCTGATCGATGATGAGCGATTCAAAGATGCCGCTGTGCGTTATCAGAATCGTCGTGCATGCGTAGAAGCTCTCGATGAAGCTTTCACCTCAGCGACTCTTGCAGAATGGCAAAAGCGCTTTGAAGGTTTCAGCGGCGTTTGGGCGCCGTACATCAATTTCGCTGAAGTGCACCAACACCCACAGATCGAACCAAATGGTTTCCTCCCTGAGGTTGAAGGACACGATGGGAACAAGTTCCGACTTGTTGCACCACCGGCGCATTTCAACGAGGTGCCAACTGCACCGGCGGGTCCAGCACCCGAAATCGGACAGCACACCGAAGAAATCCTGCTGGATTCTGGTCTCGACTGGGATCAAATCGGCGCGTACAGAGAAAGTGGAGTACTGGGTTAACCATGACTAAAGAAGCAACACCCGAATCCTTGAAGGTTTCTGCCGAACTCGAAAAAGAGTTTGCCGAAGCAATCAAGTATCAGTTGACCGACGACGACATCGAACGCGCCAAGTTGTTGCTTGGCATCATGTTGCCAAGTGGTGGCCGCGAGCTCTTCTCTGAGGCAACACCAGATGCGATCCGCAACTGGGCACTCGGTGTAGGCGACGACAACCCGTTGTACACAGATGAGGAGTACGGCCCGACCACACGATGGGGTTCTCAGATTGGTCACGGCGCCATGGTTGGCCACATCAAGACACCGATGCTTGGTGATCCGATGCCGGAAGAAATTAAGAAAGGCACAAAGAGCCTTTTCCGTGGCGTGCACGTATTCGTTTCGGGTGGAACGTGGGACTGGTATCGACCCATCTATCCAGGTGACCGAATTTTCGCCTACCACGGCGAAGAATCACTTGAGGTTAAGCAGTCCGAATTTGCAGGCCGTTCTGTAATCGCAGTGAGCCGTAATGTTTGCATCAATCAGCGCGGCGAAGTTGTGGGTGTCTACCGCGTATTGCGAGTCATGACCGAGCGCAAGGCCGCCCGTGAAAAAGGCAAATACGCAGAGCTCGCTCCCGCCAAGTACTCAGACGAGGACTACGCAAAGATCGATGCGATCTATGAAGCCGAAGCTCCTCGTGGTGCAACACCGCGCTATTGGGAAGATGTGAAAGTCGGCGACAAGCTGCAACCGATGGTGAAGGGGCCGTTGACGGTCACTGAGATCATCGCGTTCCACGCCGGCGGCTACGGATTTGTTCCTTACGGGCTTCGTGCTTCACGTGTTGGTTACAAGAACCGCAAGCGCATCGCACCGTTCTACATCAAGAACGAGAATGGCGTTTGGGACGTGGCGCAACGCCTGCACTGGGATTCGGAGTGGGCAAAAGCAATCGGCAACCCGATGGCCTATGACTACGGAGTACTTCGCCAGGCATGGTTCAATCACATGGTTTCTGACTGGGCTGGAGACGATGCATTCATCGAGCGCCTTGAGGACTCAATCCGAAAGTTCAACTACATGGGCGATGTTCAGTACCTGGAAGGCGAAGTGACCGGCAAGCGTGAAGAAGACGGCCGTTACCTTGTTGACCTCAAGATGAACATGGTGAACCAGCGCGGAACTGAAACCGCATATGCAACTGCCACAGTTTCATTGCCGTCCAAGTCTGGTGGCATTGCTGTTATCAAGACTGCGCCAGTGGACATTCAGCGCGAAGCTGCGCAAATGTTCGCACGCCACAACGAGCTGTTGGCCGCCAAGCGCAAAAAAGGCTGAGCGACTACTTCTTCGCGGCGTATTCGTCGCGAAGTTGACGCTTGTACAACTTGCCGGCAT
>CAIYHK010000008.1 GCA_903925985.1 uncultured Actinomycetes bacterium | reverse complement strand
ATCTGTACCGAGTTTGGTCGCCGATGCGGTGAGGAAAGCCGTCCGATCACAGACCATCGATCGACGGCCGAATACCGCCGCCATGCAGTAAGTGTGATTACTTCGCGTCTTTTGGAAAGGTGTGCGGCATCATGAGCCTTGAAAACCAGTCATACACACTCAGTGTGAATAACAAATCACATGAAGTCCAAGATGCTTGGATCGGCGAGAGTCTTCTTTATGTTCTTCGTGAACGCCTTGGAATGCCGGGAGCAAAAGGTGCGTGTGAACAAGGTGAATGCGGTAGTTGCACAGTTCTTTTGGACGGCGAAGCGGTTTGTTCTTGCTTGGTACTTGCTGCCGCTGCAACTGAGGCTGACATTCGTACGGTTGAATCCATCGGCGACGGCCAAACCCTCAGTGATGTCCAGCAAGCATTTATTGAGTCTGGCGCAGTGCAGTGTGGATTTTGTACCCCCGGCCTCATTGTCGCAGTAGAGAATCTTCTTACGCACAACCCACAACCAACCGAAATGCAGGTCAAAGAGGCACTCTCAGGAAATATTTGTCGGTGCACTGGCTATGGTCGGATCTTTGATGCTGTGAGTGTTGCAGTGGCACGTCGTACAGGGGCCAGCCAATGAGCGTGAAGACCCGCACTCGCCGCGATGTTCTTGGTACTTCAGCTTTGCGGCCTGATGCCGTGCCCAAAGTTCAAGGGAAGTTCGCATTCTCATCTGATCTGTGGGCCGAGAACATGTTGTGGGGTGCCACACTCAGATCTCCACACGCATACGCTCGAATCGTTTCAATCGATACCACTGCTGCTTGGAAGATAGATGGCGTTGAATGTGTCCTCACACACGAAGATGTACCGGGCAAACCCACTTATGGTCTTATTGCATCAGATCAGCCTGTACTCGCTCGCGACTTCGTCCGGTACATGGGTGAACCTGTAGTTCTTGTGGCAGCCGACCACCCAGAAACCTGCCGCCGTGCGCTAGCAGCGATCAAGGTGGAGTACGAAGTCCTCGAACCTCTTGTTAATCCCGAGAAATCTATTGATCTTTCGGTGCCACCAATCCACCCCGACGGCAATCTGATTCGACGTCAACAAATTATTCGTGGTGATCAAAACCTGGTCGGTGAAGTTGTTGTCGAAGGAAATTATGAACTCGGCATGCAGGACCAAGCCTTCCTTGGTACTGAGGCGGCTCTCGCACTCCCCGATCCTGGCGGAACCGGAGTTGAGTTATACGTTGCCACCCAATGGCTCCATGAAGATCGCGGGCAAATTGCTGCTTGCCTCAATTTGCCTGAGGAAAAAGTGCGCCTTGTCCTAGGTGGTGTCGGCGGTGCATTTGGAGCGCGTGAGGACATCAGTCTGCAAGTGCACAGCTGCCTGTTAGCACTGCGTACAAGTCGACCCGTCAAAATGCAGTACAGCCGCCAGGAGAGTTTCTTTGGGCACGTTCACCGTCATCCGGCACAAATTTGGATGCGACATCACGCCACCAAGGATGGACGCCTTCTCCGGGTAGAGGCACGAGTGGTCATGGATGGCGGTGCTTACGCGTCCACATCATCGGCCGTACTCATCAATGCGGTCACCCATGTCCAGGGTCCATACAAATGTGAGCACGCAACGGTCGATGGCTATGCAGTTCGCACCAACAATCCACCATGCGGCGCAATGCGCGGATTCGGTGTGGTCCAGGCTTGCTTTGCTCACGAAGGCCAGATGGACAAGTTGGCTGCCGCGTGCGGCATCTCCCCTGTTGATATACGGCTAATTAATGCAATGGAAACGGGCGATCGACTCATCACAGGGCAACCCATTCTCAACTCAGCTCCAGTTGCGCAGTGCATACGCGAGACCGCTGAGATTCCGATGCCGCCAAACATGACAAACGAAACTGACGTTCTTGCAATCCCAGGTGGATCTGGTTTGACCGCCACGCCGTCAAAGATTCGCCGCGGTGTTGGCTGGGGTGTCTCAATTAAAAATTTGATGTATAGCGAAGGATTTGACGACTTCTCCACGGCACGTTGCACCGTTGAAGATGGTCGCGTATCACTTAAATTTGCCACCTCTGAGGTTGGTCAAGGATTCGTCACGCTTGCACCCCAGATTGCTCGCACAGTTCTTGGCCTCGATGAGGTCTTCATCGAAACCATCGACACAGGAATTGGCTCGGCCGGGTCAACTTCGGCTTCACGCCAAACATGGATGAGTGGCGGAGCGGTGAATGGTGCATGCAAACTTGTCGCCACCAATATCGTCGCCGACGTAGCAAAGCGGCGAGGTCTTGATCCTTCAACGTTGCAGATTCAGGGCACCGATATTGTCGACCTAACCGGCAATGCAGTTGAATCAGTGATCT
>CAIYHK010000007.1 GCA_903925985.1 uncultured Actinomycetes bacterium | reverse complement strand
ATACGAAGAGGCAAACCGTCTCGCAGGCCCAACTGGTGAAAACCTGTTGCGTCTTCTCGAGCAGCGTCTCGACAACGTGGTGTACCGCGCAGGTTGGGCGAAAACTCGTCCGCAGGCACGTCAGTTCGTAAGCCATGGTCTTGTGAAGATCAATGGCAAGCGCGTTGATATTCCGTCGTACCGCGTGCGCAAGGGAGAGGTTATTGAACTCTCCGAAAAAGCTCGCGGCATGATCGTGATCCAGCACAACATCGAAGTTCTCGATCGTTCAGTTGTTGGTTGGCTTGAGGTTGGCGATGGTGGCAAGCAAGTCACCGTGCGCGATCTCCCGCAACGCGAGCACATTGATGTGCCCGTACGTGAACAGCTCATCGTTGAGCTCTACTCGAAGTAATTAGTAAACAGCCGTAGAAAAGCAAAGGAATACCCATGCTTGTTATCCAGCGCCCCACAGTGGAAGAAGTCGGCGAAGAGTCGAACAACCGTCAGCGTTTTGCTGTCGGCCCGCTCGACCCCGGTTTTGGCCACACCCTTGGAAACTCCCTCCGTCGTACCCTTTTG
Source organism: uncultured Actinomycetes bacterium (assembly GCA_903925985.1). Taxonomy (GTDB): domain Bacteria; phylum Actinomycetota; class Acidimicrobiia; order Acidimicrobiales; family Ilumatobacteraceae; genus CAIYHK01. The sequence continues at coordinate 3,090 of CAIYHK010000007.1, read as the reverse complement.
TCGTCCATTCCTGGTGCGGCAATCACAACCGTGCAGTTCGAAAAGGCACTGCACGAGTTCGACACGATTGAAGGCGTTACCGAAGACGTAACCGAGATCATCCTCAACCTGAAGGACATCGTTCTGATCTGTGATTCAGATGAGCCAGTTGTGTTGCGTCTCGACATCACCGGTGCGAAAGATGTAACCGCAGCCGACATCGTCTGCCCAGCCGAGGTAGAAATCCTGAACAAGGATCTCCACATCGCAACTCTTAACGCCAAGGCCCACCTCATTGTGGACCTCACCGTCGAGAAGGGCCGCGGTTACCGTTCAAGTGATCGTGAGAGCGACAACCGCACGATCGGTGTGATCCCGATTGACGCGATCTTCTCGCCAGTGCGTCGCGTGATGTTCGAAATCGAACCCACCCGCGTTGAGCAGTCGACCAACTACGACCGTCTCGTTCTTGACATCGAGACCGACGGCTCGATCACCCCGAAGGAAGCACTCGCATCTGCTGGTGCAACACTTCGTTCACTTGTTGACCTCGTTGCCAACATGAGCGAAGAGCCAAAGGGCCTCGAGCTTTCGACCTCTGATCCGATCGTTGAGCGTTCGGACCTCGCAATGTCAATTGAAGACCTAGATCTGTCGGAGCGCCCACGCAACTGCTTGAAGCGCGCCCAGGTCAACACCATCGGCGAACTCCTCGAAAAGTCTGAGGATGACCTGTTGAACATCACCAACTTCGGCCAGAAGAGCCTCGACGAAATCAAGCAGAAGCTTGATGAGCGCGGCCTCACACTGCGCTGATCGCGGGTTCAAGGAGATACTGAAATGCCAGCAACACCACGCAAAGCACCCCGCTTCGGCGGCAGTGCGGCACACCAGCGTTTGATGATGGCGAACCTTGCTGCTTCTTTGATTGCAGCAGAAGGCATCGTCACCACTGAAGCTAAAGCCAAGGCTCTTCGTCCCATCGTGGAGAAGTTGATCACCAAGGGAAAGAAAGCCCAGGAGGACAGCCCGATGCGCCTGCATCGCATTCGTCAGATCCAGGGTTACCTCGGTGACAAGGAAATGACCCACAAACTCGTTAGCGATGTCGCACCTCGTTACATGGAGCGCAATGGTGGGTACACACGCATCTTGAAGCTCGGTACGCGCCACGGTGACAAAGCCGAAATGGCCCGCATCGAACTCGTGTGATTGGTACCCGGTGACACCGCCGGAATTGAATATTCAGAATGACGAGCCCGCCGTTGCGCGGGCTCGTTTGCTTATGGCGTACAACGGCTCCGCGTTTCATGGTTTCGCACTCAATCCCGGTGTTCCAACCGTTGCTGGTTCACTGGCGGAAGCGTTAAGCACAGTTTCACGTATGCCAGTCGAAGTTGTTGGTGCGGGTCGCACGGATGCAGGAGTGCATGCGCGCGGGCAAGTGGTGAGTTGTGACATTCCAGCAAGTACTGATCTGAACTTGTTGATCCGTCAGCTCAATGCAATTTGTGGTCCAAGCATCGTTGTACGTGAAGCATCATGGGCGAGTGCAGATTTTCATGCCCGGTTTTCCGCACAGTGGCGTCACTACAAGTACACAGTGCTCAACTCACCTGTACCTGATCCATTCATTGCGGACACCGCTTGGCATGTGCACACTCCTTTGAATCTTGCGGCGATGCAGATGGCCTGTGACCCGTTAATCGGGGTACACGATTTCAGTTCCTTTTGTCGTCGCCCAAAAGTTGCAACGGGCGAAGAACCAGCATCAATGTCTCGATACGTGATGCAGGCCACTTGGCATGCCGAAGCCGACGATCTGTTGGTGTTTGAAATTCGAGCCAACGCGTTTTGTCACCAGATGGTGCGCTCAATTGTGGGCACATTGGTCGAGGTCGGGATGGGTAAGCGCCGCGCAGGGGACATACGGGGCATCCTTTTGGCTGGCGATCGGTCAATGGCTGCCACGATTGCGCCACCGCATGGCCTTTGTTTGCACGCAGTTGGCTACGCGGAAGGCACTTAAGCCTCGGATTTGGGCCATTTGCCGATGTGGGGCGCTTGCCCCTAACCTTGAACGGTCCTTCGGGGCCCTGATTATTTGGAAGATTTTGATGAAGACCTACACACCAAAAGCAAGCGAGATCACACGCACTTGGCACATCATTGATGCCGAGGGTCTCGTTCTTGGTCGTCTTTGCACAGAGGCCGCTCGCGTACTTCGCGGCAAGCACAAGACCACATTTGCTCCACACATCGACACCGGTGATCACGTGATCATCATCAACGCTTCGAAAGTTGTGATGACCAAAGGCAAGGCTGACAAGTCAATGGTGTACAGCTACTCCGGTTACCCGGGTGGATTGAAGTCTGAAACCTACGCCGAGTTGCTTGACCGCAAGCCTGCCGACGCGATTCGCAAGAGCGTTGCTGGCATGTTGCCAAAGGGCCCGCTTGGTCGTCAGCAGATTAAGAAGTTGAAGGTGTACGCCGGTGCTGAGCACCCGCACGCCGCACAGTCACCCGTTGTTCTTGACTTGGCCGACGCCAAGGCTCGTTGATTAAGAAATCGTCAGGAGAAAAAGTGGCAACAGCCCCGCTCACCCAGACCACAGGTCGTCGTAAGGAAGCAGTCGCACGTGTGCGTTTGCGCACCGGAAGCGGCAAGGTCGTTGTCAACGGCAAGCCGATCGAGGTTTACTTCCCAACAGCAACTCAGCGCATGACCGCGCTCGAGGCATTGCGAGTAACCAACACTGAGTCTGCATACGACATTGACATCACAATTGATGGTGGTGGAGTGACTGGTCAAGCCGGTGCAGTTCGCATGGGCGTTGCTCGTTCACTTTTGGAACTCGATCCTGAATGCCGTGCAACACTCAAGAAGGCTGGCCTTCTCACACGTGACTCACGGAAGAAGGAAAGCAAGAAGTACGGCCTCAAGAAGGCGCGCAAGGCGCCGCAGTTCACCAAGCGTTGATCTAGCGCGGGCTTTCCGCACTGTCACAACATGTTGGCCTTTGGCACTGACGGAGTTCGGGGTAAGGCTTTCGTCGATATAACCCTCGACGACGCCTATCAACTCGGTGTTGCCATCGCTAGGTCGGT
>CAIYHK010000006.1 GCA_903925985.1 uncultured Actinomycetes bacterium | reverse complement strand
GGGCCACGTTCGCCCTCATGTGCGCTTTGCCCTGGCTATTGGTGGGCAGTGGTGATTTCGGTGGTAGTGGGCTTATCAGGGCTGCAGGTTGGATCACGGGTATTCCAGGATTAGTTCTCTCTTATGTAACCGCTATTCAGTACATACCGCTGGTCCGCAAGGGGCTACGTGAAGGTCGTGATCAACCAAAGACAACCGTGTCTTAAGGCTACGGTTGAAGGTTATGGATACGCCATCGGACCTGCGGTACACAAGCGACCATGAATGGGTGCGGATTGAAGGCGACATTGCCACAATTGGAATTACTGACTATGCCCAAGATGCGCTTGGCGATGTTGTTTTCGTTCAGCTGCCTTCCCTTGGGAGCACTGTGAAGGCTGCTGCGTCAATTAGCGAAGTTGAAAGTACAAAGTCTGTATCGGATATTTACGCCCCGCTCTCAGGTGAAGTAATTGAAGTCAATGATGCTCTTGAGGCTGACCCATCTGTGCTCAACTCAGACGCTTACGGGAAGGGCTGGATCTTTAGGGTTCGCATCAGCGATTCATCGGAGATTGAAGCGCTACTCAGCGCCTCTGACTATGAAGCGCTGCTAGGGAAGTCGTAGATGTCTTACGTGTTTTGTAATTCATGCGGACACAGAAATCCGCCGACCTCGGCGTTCTGCTCGGCTTGCGGATCGGTTCTAGACCTCGCCACCGACCGTACTGTCACAATCTCCAAGGTTGACCCGCTTCAAGATGCCCCGGGTCCAGCAGATGACATCGTGATTCCAATGCCGCTTTCCGAACACGGGCATCCGGTACTCGTGGTGCGTCATGGATCTCAAGCCGGGGAACGTTTTGTTCTCAGTGCAAGTGTCACACAGTTAGGTCGTCACCCAGATAGCGATATCAGCTTGGATGACATCACGGTTTCACGGCGACACGCAGAAATTGTTCTCACCGAAGATGGGTATCGAGTTCGTGATGCGGGATCACTTAATGGCACTTATGTGAACGGTGATCGCGTGGAGTCGTGTGCATTGGCTCACGGAGACGAGATTCAAGTCGGGAAATTTCGTCTCATCTTTTTTGATCAGCCTGAGGCATGAGCGTGTCTGAACGCCCGTACTACTCGATCGGAGAAGTACTTGCTCTTCTGTTGGAGGAGTTCCCCGACGTAACCAACTCAAAGATCCGTTTTCTTGAGACACAGGGTTTGGTTGAACCCGAACGCACATCGTCTGGCTATCGAAAGTTCTATCAGGATGATGTTGAGCGCCTGCGTTACGTCCTACGCGAGCAAAAAGACAATTTCCTTCCATTGCGAGTTATCAAGGGTCGACTGGATGAAGACTCCACCGGTTCGATAACTGGCCCTGTTGAGGTGCCGACTGGCTCTGTTTTGCGGCGGCATCCAGCAACGCACGAACCTAGCCATAGGGCCAAAAAGTCGAAGGCGATAGTTCCTGATCCCACTCTTGACCATCCACGGGCATTCACGCGCGAGGACTTGCTTGAGCATTCACAAATCTCACTTGATCTACTTGCCGACCTGGAACGCTTCGGAATCGTCAAAGGTCGAGATGGCGATTTGTTCGATGCGCGTGATGCCGAGATTGCCACGATTGCGGTTCAATTCGCTGAACTTGGGATCGATGCTCGGCACCTGAAGGGCTGGGTGCTGGCGGTCGATAAAGAAGTTGCGCTCTACGAGCAGCGATTGTTGCCGATCCTGCGCCAGAAGAATCCAGAAGCCCGTACCGAGTCAGGCACGATGTTGGACACCATGAAGGAACTCAGCGCCCGACTTCATGGCACGCTGTTGCATAGGGCAGCGGACCAGGCTTTTAAGAACCTCTGAGACACACGGGTCAAACCGTGTTTTTCGCCGATATCTTGAGGTTATGCGTTTGGTTGAACTCGTAGGTGTGAGGTTGGCACTGCCTGCCAATACACCGGTTCTTGAAATCCGCGAGGTTGAGAATCCCTGCCGCACGATGATCATCTCTATTGGCGCCCCCGAAGCCACGTCCATCCATTGCGCTCTTGAAGGTATCGTTCCCGCACGGCCATTGACCCATGACTTGATTGTGAACCTCGTTGATGTCTTTGAATCGGAGTTGCAACGAGTTGTCATCACGGACGAAGTTGAAGGTGTGTATCTAGCTGAGCTCCATCTGGACACCATTGAGGGGCCAAAAGTAATTTCTTGCCGGCCATCAGATGCCGTAGCCATTGCCGTGCGCACAGGGGCGGAGATCTTCGTCTCCGAACGGCTCCTTGAGCGGAACGGGCAGATGCCTGAAACGGCTACGCCAGTGGCTGAAGCCTCTGAGGACATGATGGATGAATTTCGTGAGTTCATCCAGTCCATCAGCCCTGATGATTTTGCTTAAATTCTCTGATTGACCCCACCCGCTCAGGGTTCTACGCTTACTGATCCCTGATCGCTGGAGGTACGGGTGAAAAACCAAGGTTTCCTTTGCAAAGAGGCTGCAGAGATTGTCGGTGTTACGTATCGCCAGATTGACTACTGGGCGCGCACAAATCTCGTTAAGCCATCACTTGCTACTGCTAGGGGTTCGGGGACGCGTCGGATGTATTCATACCGCGATCTGCTTGAACTCCGAATCATTAAGAAGTTGCTTGATGCAGGGATCCGCTTAGAGAAAGTTCGAACTGCATTCGAATACCTGCGTAAAAACTCTGACCAGGACATCGCTTCGGCAAATCTGGTTATCTCGGATGATTCTGTTGTTCTGTGTGAAGGGGACCAGTTGTTTGATGCGGTTCGTCAGGGCCAAGGTGTCATAAATGTTTTGCCGCTGGTAGGCGTTAAAGACGATGTTGATGCCAGCATCGTTGCGTTTGGAAAGAACAAACTTGTCGTTAACAAGGTGGCGCAAAAGCGCGCCAGTTAGACATTGAAACAATCACCACTGCACGCAGCACATACAGCGCTCGGCGCGAAGATGGCACCATTTGGCGGTTGGGAAATGCCCATCTCCTATGAAACTGGGACTATCGCTGAGCACATGGCGTGTCGAACGACAGCAGCAATGTTTGATGTGTCCCATCTTGGAACGGTTCTGCTTGACACTGAAGGTGCGTTCGATGACCTACAGCGAACCTTGACTAACGATCTAAACAAGATCGCCCCGGGTCGTACTCAGTACACCCATCTCTTGAATCGGGCCGGTGGGGTAGTGGACGACATCATCATCTGGTGGATATCCGAAAACAACATTCACGTGATGCCAAATGCTTCAAACACGAAAGGTGTTTTAAGCGCCCTAACCGGTGGACGTGACATTACGACTGAGAGAGCAATAATTGCGGTTCAAGGGCCAACGGCCAGGGCCCTTGTGGCCAAAGTTGCACCTGATGTTGCCGAAGTAAAAAGACGAGCAGTAGGAAAAATACGATGCGCTGGTGTTGACTGCATTGTTGCTGGAACGGGTTACACGGGCGAAGACGGAGTTGAATTGGCTGTGCCGGCTGAGGATGCAAAACGTGTTTGGGAATCACTCCTTGAAGCCGGTGTGATGCCCGCAGGCTTGGGCGCGCGGGACACTTTGCGCCTTGAAGCCGGACTCCCGCTTCATGGTCATGAACTGGGCCCCACTATCTCGCCCCTCGAGGCAGGACTCGCCTGGGTTGTTGCTTGGGAGAAGGCGGATTTTGTGGGTCGTGAAGCTCTACTAAATCAGCGTGAGAGTGGGCTTAAGCGCACTTTGGTGGGTATCGCAACCGTTGGGCGCCGCCCTCCACGAGATGGCGCCACTGTTGAAGTGAACGGCGAGCAGGTAGGCATTGTGACCAGCGGTAATTTCTCGCCCGTTCTTGGTCACGGAATCGCTCTCGCTCTCGTGGCACCACAAACAGTTTCGGGGCCCTGCGAGATACGGGTCCGTGACACCGTGCTTAGCGGGAACTTTGTGCCCCTGCCATTTGTTGCTCATCGCGGCTAACAAAAGACTCAAGTGGCTCACAGGTGCAGATCAGATTGCGATCACCGTGCGCGGAGTCAATACGTCGCACCGGAGGGAAGTAGGACTTCGTACTGGATCCCACGGCGACTGCCTGTTCTCGTGTGTATTGACGCTCCCACGTACCGCATAGATCAGCAATGGTGTGAGGAGCGTGCCGAAGTGGACTCGCATCAATCTCAATCACTCCACTTCGAACACACTCGATTTCGTCGGCAATGGCCAACATCGCATCAACAAAACGATCAAGCTCTTCCTTGTTTTCGCTCTCTGTTGGTTCAACCATCAATGTGCCCGCAACAGGGAAACTCATTGTGGGCGCGTGGAACCCGAAATCCATCAACCGCTTAGCAACGTCATCTACCGACACGCCGGTGGTCTTCGTTATGTCTCGAAGATCAAGAATGCACTCATGCGCAACTCTTCCGTTTTGACCTGAATAGAGAATCGGGAAACTGTCACCAAGTCGCGCAGCAAGATAGTTGGCATTCAAGATGGCATGCTTCGATGCCTTAGTGAGACCTTCTGCGCCCATTAGGCGAATGTAAGCCCATGCGATGGGCAAGATTCCCGCAGATCCAAAAGGTGCCGAAGATACTCGCCCGATTGAAGTTTGGGTCTTGGCGGTTCGAGCGGGGATGAATGGTGCAAGGTGAGATTTAACTGCGACCGGACCAACTCCGGGACCACCTCCGCCATGGGGGATACAGAAGGTCTTATGCAAGTTGAGATGACTGACATCCGCACCAAATTTTCCGGGCTGGGCGAGTCCAACCATCGCGTTGAGATTCGCGCCATCGAGATAAACCTGGCCACCGGCATGGTGAACTATCGCGCAAATCTCTTGAATTGCAGACTCAAACACACCATGAGTTGAAGGGTAGGTAATCATCAATGCAGCGAGCGTGTCTCCCGCCGCTTGGACTTTTGACTCAAGATCAGCGATATCAACATTCCCGTTTGGGTCACAGTTAACGACTACGACACTCATTCCACACATCACGGCACTTGCCGCATTGGTACCGTGGGCTGACGAAGGGATTAAGCAGACAGTTCGCTGAGCATCTCCACGACTCCGGTGGTATCCACGGATGGCCAGAAGGCCAGCAAATTCGCCTTGGCTACCAGCATTTGGTGCAAGGCTGACGGTGTCATACCCGGTGATCTCAGCGAGCCACTCTTCGAGGTCGCCAATCATTTCGAAGTATCCAGCGGCATCTGCGGAATCACAGAGCGGGTGCATGTTGGCAAAACCCGGCCAGGTGATTGGTTCCATCTCTGTGGTCGCGTTCAACTTCATCGTGCAAGACCCGAGCGGAATCATGGTCCGGTC
>CAIYHK010000005.1 GCA_903925985.1 uncultured Actinomycetes bacterium | reverse complement strand
GCACCTACATGTGATTCCAACGAATTCCATGGCAGAGCTCGACTTCCGCAATGCAAAACCTTCAGTGGATCGTGATGAGCTTGACCATGCAGCTCGGCTCCTACGAATCACTCTGCGAGAAATGGGTGAAACTTCAGTCGTGGACTGAGCCCACTTGTTCAGTCAATTCTGGGCCGTTGTTGCGAACAGAATTAACTCGGGAGTCGACGCGGTAGTGGTTCAGACGACCAGGGGCCAGGGTTCGCAATGATGCAAGTTCGACGATCGCATCCGCGTTCGGGTCGAGCCATGTCTCAAGATCTCCGTAACTCAACAAGCATGGCATCCGATCGTGTATGTCGCACATGTCAGAGTTCGCCTCTGTTGTCAGCATCGCCACTGTCGATCGTGTCTCACCGGAAGTTGGATCTACCCATGAACTCCACAATCCAGCAACACAAAGCAATCGTTGTGAATGCGGATAGAAATAAAAGGGTTGTTTCTTTTCCCCAGACCGGTCCCATTCATAAAAGCCATCCATTGGGATCACAACACGATGGCTTTTGATCAGGGTTCTAAATGAAGGTTTCTCATGCGCTGTCTCTACCCGCGCATTGATCATCGAGGACTGACGTGATGCATCTTTTGACCATTTTGGAATGAGTCCCCACTCCATAATCCGTAACGCCCGTTTGGAGTCGCGAACACCAATCACGGCAATTTTGGATGTAGGGGGAACGTTCCAGTTGGCGCCCAGACTCTCATTCGCTGACTCCATAATTTGGAGCTCCGAAACGAGATCAGCGTTAGTGAAAGTACGTACGAAACGGCCGCACATAAAGACCCCTTTTTTTGGTCGGGCTGGCGGGATTTGAACCCACGACCTCTTGTCCCCCAGACAAGCGCGCTAACCAAGCTGCGCCACAGCCCGCTTTTGCCCGAAGGCAACATCAGCCTAGTTCTGTCAAAGGAAAAGACTCACAACGCGCCAGCCAAGATAGAGGATCAAGCCCGTCACCAGAAGTTTGAAATGCCACGGAGCCTTTTCATCACTCGAGACTTCGGTCAAGTCCTTGATTCTCAATCCACCTCGCACAGGAATCTGACGAGGCGCCTCGATCAAGTCGCCACACTTGGGGCAAGACCCATCTTCATTAACTGCTGATGGAGCCAAATAGCGCGCACAGGGTTCGCACCAGGGCATGTCAATCTGACCTTTGACGAACTCGCAGTTTCAAAGGCGTTGATCCAAACTTGAAAGCTTCTCGCAGCGATCTCTCTAGATAACGCAGATAATGCTGTGGCAGTTCCCTATTCACAAACAACGTGAAGGTAGGGGGATCTGCTGCACCTTGCAAAGCGTACAAAACCTTCGCTCCCCCACCTGCGGGCTGCTTCTGCTGAGCCTCGGCGAGAACCCTATTGACATCTCGTGTTGGAACGCGTCGATGGTATTGCTCAATTGAGTCCTGAAGAACAGGACGCAATTTGTGAACACCCTTGCCAGTTTTCGCCGAGATCTTTAAAACTGGCGCGTCCCCAATGAAGTAAAGCTTGCGTGCCAATTCGACAAGGGTTTGGTCCCTACGATCCTCGTCAAGGCTCTCCCATTTGTTTAGCAAGACCACAATTGGACAACCAGCAGCATCAATGCGTTCCGCGAGTCGTTGGTCCTGACTGGTCACACCCTCGCCGGCATCAATCACCAAAAGAGCGATGTCACTTTCGTCAACCGCACGCAATGCTCGAACCAATGAGTAGTACTCAGCGGAGTCATCTATGCGACTTCGTCTGCGCATACCTGCGGTGTCCACAAAAATAATTGGTCCATCTTCGGTGTCAACAAGAGTGTCCACAGCATCTCTAGTGGTGCCGGCCATGTCATGCACGACTGAGCGATCTTCGCCAACAAGCCGGTTAAAGAGTGTGCTCTTACCGACATTTGGACGCCCGAGAATTGCAACACGTGGTGCCTTAACGGTTTCTTCAACATGTTCAGTATTCGATTCAGTGTTCTCCTCCGTGCGAGGGAGTCGAATTAGTACCTCATCCAGAAGATCGCCTGCACGCCGCCCGTGCAGTGCAGACACAGGGACTGGATCACCGAGACCCAACGAGATGAATTCCCAGCGGTCAAGTTCGCGTCGATCATTATCCGATTTATTAGCGACGACCATTACTGCCACATTGGCTGTTCTTAGCCAGTGCGCCACGCGTTCATCGTCGTCAGTCAGCCCAACGGATGCATCCACCATGAAAAGCACTAGGTCTGCATCTCTGACGGCTGCTTCAACTTGGCGGCTAACTTTCTCATCCAGTTCATCGCCACCTGGAAGCCAGCCACCTGTGTCAACAATTTCAAATTCGTGTCCCAACCATTCAGCATTGCGCTGGTTGCGATCACGGGTGATTCCGGGACGGTCCTCAACAATTGCGGCTTGCTCGCCCACGATCCGATTGAAGAGCGTGCTCTTTCCGACATTTGGTCGACCAACAATTACAACTACAGGCAAACGCACTTCAGGCCTCAATAATCCTCTTGAGCGTGCGACCATCTGTGCGCACAATTTTGACGGGACGGATTAGGTCCTTCAGAGTCAATCCATCTAGAAATCTATCACCGGACAAGCAAACGTCAGGAAGGAAAACGGTTTCGTCCTCGCCACATTCAGCCAGCACGCGGTTTATGTCGCTTCCCACCATTAATCCCGTAACCGAAGTGTTGCCACCAAAAAACTCATTCGAGACTGTTTCTATGCGCACATGCTCTGGCATGACAGGTACAACCTCTCGGAGCGCATGCGCACCATAAGGTGCGGTAAGAATCACGCGGCGTGAACCAAGATCAAACTCCTCAGAATCAACGATCTTGAGTGCGCGTCGCAGTCCAGTGTCGGCGGCCGGATTCGAATCGTATGAATCGCCATAGCGATGATCCGTGTCAGCTGAACGAAAAAAGCTGGCGCCCGAAACACCGTCATCAGGTTTTTGCCCTGAAAATTCAATCTGGAGTTGGCGGACCATACCGATTCCATCTTCATACATGGCAAATTCGCCGTAGTGATCCGACTCAGGCCATGGCCTATTGGCAATGATGTAAAACTCATCGGCGGCATAGACCGTCGGACGCCCGACGCAATTAGTGAAAATCTCTCGCCATCGCTCAACTTGTTCAATTACTGCAACGGCCTCTGCTTCCAGGTGGACGCGCAGATGGCTTTCAGGATTGAAACGCGAAAGTCCCAACGGCACGATTGCGATAGATTCAATCTGCGAGTATTCATTCAGAAGATCCCCAAGCGTGCGGTCAAGCGCTTTGGCGTCATTAACACCTGGACACAAAACGATCTGCCCGCGAATCTCGATTTCGGCCTTCAGCAT
>CAIYHK010000004.1 GCA_903925985.1 uncultured Actinomycetes bacterium | reverse complement strand
CCGTGGCCCTGGATTCAACTTCGTGTTCCCGTGGCGCGACGGCATCTTCTTCGAGTTGTGAGGTACGACCCATCATGAGCTCAGCAGTAGTAATCGCATTAGTTATCGCCGCAGTTGTGGTGCTTGGTGGCGGTGTTGTCCTGACCACCGCACGTCGCACTGATGTGCGTGGTGCAGGTGCACTTGCGCGCGAAACGCGCAAGAAGGATAAGCCAGTTGATTCAGCAGTGTTCCAAACAACTGAAGAGGTAAAAGCATCAACCGAGATCGCCAAGCCAGTTGCAGTTGAGGTAGAGCCTTGGGTTGCACCGGATGCCGAAGCGATCGGTGTATCTCGTCGTCAATTCTTTAACCGTGCATCTGTCACATTGATGAGTGCAAGCATTGGCGCCTTCGGTGCCGCTGTTGTTGGCTTTCTTTGGAAAGCTCAAGAAGGTGGCTTTGGTTCCAAGATCGGCGTTGGCAAACTCTCAGACGTAGTTCAGCAGATCCGTGCGAATAACGGCTTCCTCTATCTATCCGAGGCTCGTGCTTGGGTTGCGGAGTATCCGGCTGATGCGTTGGCCAAGGCCAAAGTGGTTTACGCCAATCAGGGTCCAGTACTCGCAGGAATGGAATCAGGAATTGTTGCGCTTTATCAGAAGTGCCCACACCTCGGTTGCCGTGTACCTGAGTGCAAGAGCTCACAATGGTTCGAATGCCCCTGCCATGGCTCGCAGTATTCACGCGTTGGAGAGAAAAAGGGTGGTCCCGCACCGCGCGGCATGGATCGTTTCGGTGTTGCTGTGAATAACGGCAATGTCGTCATTGACACCGGCTCAATCTTCGCTGGTCCTGCCATTGGTGTTAACACGACTGGTCAAGAAGCTGAAGGCCCGCACTGCATCGGCGCAGGCGAGGGAGGCCACTGATCATGATCGCGGTAGCAACCACAACCATTGGACAGTTGATCCTTCTTGTATCGGTAATCGGCTGGCTCGGCTATGCAGTGTTCAACATGCGCCAAGGTCGGCGCGAAGCTGGTTCTGAAATTGAACTCGCAGCAAACCGCAAGGAGTATTACTCGGACGAAGAGCTGGAAGGCCCGCGTCTCGAGCGCGCGCAATTACTCGGCGTTCTTTTCTTGGTCGTCATAACAATCTCATTGCCGTTGTACTGGGTGCTCGAGCCGGGCCGTCAGAGCAACGCGGATTTCGGATGGGACAAGCGTCTTGCATCTTGGGGTGGTGAACTGTTTGAAACCACAGCTAACGGTGGCTTTAACTGCGCTGGTTGTCATGGTGGTATGAACGCCACTGGCGGTGTTGCGCCTTATTCGATCACCGATGCCAACACTGGCGAAGTTAAGTCCGTGAACTGGAAGGCTCCTTCATTGGACACAGTGATGTCTCGCTTCTCCGAAGACGAAGTCCGATTCATTCTTGTGTACGGTCGCCCGTTCTCACCGATGTCACCATGGGGCACTGAAGGTGGCGGGCCCATGAATGATCAACAGATTCAAACGCTGGTTGAGTACCTAAAGAGCATCCAAACTCCGCGTGAAAACTGTGAAGTGATAAATGAAGACCCGCGCTATTGCACTGGCGGACACCTGCCTGCTGAAAAGCAAGAAGAGTTGCAAGCGCGTGCTGAGCAGTTGGTTGCTGATGGAACCTATGGAAGTGTTGGCGAAGCGTTGTTCAACATGGACATCGCTGCTGGTGCGTACTCATGCGCGCGTTGCCACACTAAGGGTTGGTCTTATGGTGAACCCCAGATCACAGGTGGCGGTGCGCTCGGCCCGAACCTCACTGGTGGTTCTGCTGTGCGTCAATTCCCGAATCAGGATGACATGATCAACTTCATCAAGAACGGATCAGAGTTGGGCAAGCGTTACGGCGAGCAGGGACAGGGCAGTGGCAAGATGCCGGGATTTGGCAGCTTGTACACCGAAGAGCAGATCAAGGCGATCGTTGAATATGTGAGGGGTCTCTGATGCTGAGCACACTCTTGGCAGTCGGTTGGGAACCCGAGATTCGCGGTGCAATCGTCGTAATCATTGGTGTTGTCACCTTGATGGGCAGCGTGTATCTGTTGCTTGGCACCAACGTCGGTGCGCGTCTTGGTTTTACCATCGCGCTTGCTGGTTTCTTTGGCTGGATGTTCACCATGGGTGCCATTTGGTGGGCATATGGAATTGGTTTGCAGGGTCGCCAACCAACTTGGAAGCCCGCCGAGCCAATCACAATCATTCGTGATGCGAAGTACT
>CAIYHK010000003.1 GCA_903925985.1 uncultured Actinomycetes bacterium | reverse complement strand
TCAAACCAGTGATGTAACGACCATCGTCTGATGCAAGGAATGCAATCAGTGCGCTGATGTCCTCTGGCTCAATGAAGGGAATCGGCATCGCCTGCATGAGCGGCAGCACTGGCATTGCATCTTCACGAGTTGGGTTTTCGAGGTCCGGGCGGAATGCGCGGTAAACATCGACGTTGTGGAGCAAGTGGGTATTGCAGTTTGTTGGGTGCACACCATTGAGTCGCACCATGTATGGAGCGAGCTGCAATGCGAGTGTCTCAACGTAACTGATCAGAATTCGCTTTGACCATCCGTAGGCTGCACCACCAGTTGCAACGCCAACATTTTCGGTCATTCCCTTCATCATTCCGGCGGTTGAACCAGTGATGATGATGGATGCACCTTCTTTGAGATGTGGCAACGAAGCGGCAACTGTGTTCATTGCGCCAATGAGGTCGATGTCGGAAACTTCAACGAAGCCGCTTGCCATATATTTGTCAGCCTTGCCCGCAATGATGCCGGCGTTAGCAACGACGATGTCGAGACGCCCAAGCTCTTTCATGCCACGGTCAATTGCGCTGGCAAGCTGCTCACGGCTACGAACGTCACCCTTCACACCGATCATCTTGCGGCCTTGCTGCTCAACGAGCTTCACGGTCTCGGCAAGGTCTGCCTCGGATGAAAGCGGGTAGTTCATTGAGTCGATGTTTTCGCAGATGTCGATACCTACGATGTCTGCACCTTCTGATGCAAGACGCACCGCGTGCGCACGGCCCTGGCCGCGAGCTACACCAGTAATAAATGCAACTTTGCCCTTCAAACGCTCCACTGGATTTCCCCCTTGTTGATCAATGGAGTCGGGCCCCAGCGATCCCCCGCTGGCGTTCCCCGACGCATCGCCGATAGTAGTTCCATTGCCACGCAAAGGTGAAAGCGCCCTGTCAGCGCGCTCGCATTACCGAGCAGTACCCTATTGGAGATGCGCCAAGACTCACATGCCTACTTTCCGGGGCTCTTCTCCCTAGGGGCTGGCTTTGTTCATGCTCTTGCTGCTGGCACCCACACGGAGCACACCCAAGCAGCGTTAGCAATCGCGCTACTTGCGGTTCTGCAATGCGGTGTTGGTGTAGCTGCGATGAGCAACACCAATCGGTGGTGGTCGGCGCCGGTGATCGTGGTCAACGCTGTTGCAATTGGGGGATGGATCGTCACTCGGATTAGTGGGATCTCCTTTATTAACGGTCTCGAGAACTCTGAATCTGTGCAAGCGGCAGATGCCTTGTGCGCAAGTCTCGCTGCTCTTGCAATTTTGGGTTCATTGCTCGGGCAACGAGTCAAGTCACTTCATCTAACTCCCGCAATCGGTGGCGTCATGGTGCTTGCGCTTGTCGTTCCCGCATCGCTTGCTACGGCAGATCATCAACACGACCATGGGGACTCTCATTCAGAGCTAACCACTGCCAATTGGCCGCGGCCCTATTTCCCAAGCATGGGCATCGACATCTCCAATGTTGAAGGGGTTACCCCTGAACAGGAACGCCGTGCCGCAGACCTGATTACATCCACACAGGAAAATTTGGTTCGTTGGGCGGATTATCGAACCGCTGTCGGTGAAGGATGGTTCAGCATTGGCGACGGAGAGACTGGCTATGAGCACTTCGTCAATGGCCGATCGCTTTACGATGGCAAGTTTCTCGACCCAACAATGCCCGAGTCGATCGTCTATAAGGTTTATGGCGACAAGCGAATCTTGGTGTCGGCGATGTACATGGCAGAAGGTGAGCCGGAAATCGATGCACCCGAGCTCGTGGACTTTGCGGGGCCACTATTCCAGTGGCACGTTCACAACGATCTATGTTGGCGCGGTCTCGGCGACGTCGCCGGCGTGGTTGACGAAAATGGTGATTGCCCACCAGGCTCAATGTTGCGCCCGGTCAAAAAGCCGATGATTCACGTGTGGATTGTGCCGCACCCTTGCGGGCCATTTGCCGCAGTTGAAGGCTTAGCTGAGGGTCAAGCTGCCGTCGACGATGCACTGCGCGTGGACATCTGCGGTTCGCACGCACACTGATTGACTCGCAACCTTTACAGGCTTTGCCACTCTTCGTCGGTCCAGTACTGACGCAACTCTGCAGTGATGAAATCCGTAGTCCAGCGCACCATGTCAATCCACGGAAGTTCTGCGGAGGCAACTTCTGTGAAAGCCATACCATTTATCAGCAGCGCTGCATCGTAAATGCTTAGAGTGATCGGCGTTTCGGGATCGTTGTCTTCAAATCTTTGATCCAAGATGATGATGTGTTCGAAATCCCAACTGTTCGTGATCTCAGTGGTGTACACCTGGTCGGTCATGATGCCAAGGATGGTTCGCAGGGCTTGAATCGCGTCCTTGTCCAGTGACACTTGCTTAGGAAATCCGTCGTGCATGTCAGCGCTGCTTTGCAGGATCTACAACCTGCACCATTGAAGTGGAGCCACAGACACCTTCTCGATCACTGAGGATACCCATCGAAATTCCGTGGCCGATGCTGGAGTCAACGTCAGTATGCCCAGTAATCGCGACCCACTCACCAACCGGATAGCGCATGATGTGGGCGCTCACGTCAGCATTAATTGCGGTGGCTTTACTGACATCCAAGGAGTATCCAATCAAATTGACCACATCCATTGGAACGGTTGCCAACGATGTTGCGCGGACTGCTTCGCCCTCAATGACGGGCACTCGGAGTCGCATCCAGATCGTGTTCAGACCGTTCTCGAACTCTGGTGATCGCACATAGTCAATCCCCCGAGGGATGAATCCGGTGCCCATGTTTACCGGGATCAAATTCTGAAACTTCTCTGGTGGCGGAATCATTGCGTGCGCAAGCGATGCCATCGGTAACGCTTCGCCCAAAATGGACTCAACATCTGTGTCGCGGATACGAAGTGCCCGCGCCAAAGCATGCTCGGTATCTCCTGCTTTCACAACGAGATCAACTACCTGGAGCTTGCGTCCATCGCGTTGGATATCAGTCTCGATCCGCAATGGCTGATCTAGTGGCACTGGCCTCATTAGATCAACCGTCATACGGCTGAGGCTCATGGGAACGAGCGAAGGCACATCTTCGAGCACATGACCAAGGAGGGAAAGCACG
>CAIYHK010000002.1 GCA_903925985.1 uncultured Actinomycetes bacterium | reverse complement strand
GCCGTAGTCCCAATCAGTTTCCGGCAACTGATCAAAGTTCTGGCCATATAGGCCAACGATGAAGGTGGGCACCAGCATGATCGATGCAATAGCGCCAGTAAACCTGCTTGCGGCAACGGTCTCCTCGGCACGAAGTTGTTTCAGATAATCAATCAGGTGTGTCAACCGATCATCAATGTCATTAACGACAGATGTGGCATGACGCGCATCAACAAACAGGTCTGAGATGAAAATCTCAAGATCGCGAGCAAATAGTTGGCGTTGGCTGCCCGATGCTTCCGTCTTCAGATCGATGATGTCAGTTGCAAGCTGATTCAACACGGTCTCGGTTTCAACAATTACACGGCGCATAAGGGGCAATTCACGCCGCAGCCGTGCCACGGATTCTCGCTGCTCTTGAGCAGCGCGATGTAGCGCGCGTCGTTGACGATGCGACATGGTGTGCATGTCTGACAACACATCACCATCAGCACTGCCATATTGTCCGATCGTTGCGGAAATTTCATATACGACGTCCGCGAAGTTCTCGACGTCATTCAGCAACTGCTTTACCACTGTCTTTAGCGTGCGCACAATTGACTGCCCGCCGGCGTCGTTATTCCCCGCAAAAATTTTCGCCGACGAAGACAGCTCAAATAGTTCAGGCCATCCCGCAGTGCTGGTCTCGGTGCGACTGAACGCACCAAAAATCTCTTCGTGTGTAGCAATGAAGACCAATTCGTCAAACTGGGCAAAAGTGTCCTTGGTGTTTGAGGGAATGTAGAGGATTCCAAACAAGTAGCCATCGTGTTCTTCTATGCGTGGAAATGGATCGTCGGCGATGCCCGAACCATCGAGTAGGTGATGCTTTGCAATCCAGTGGAGACGAATCCCGTTTCGACCTTCAAACGCGGCGATGGCTGCTTCAATCTGCTCGACCGTGGCGCCTTGACGCTCTAGCCAAGAAAATGGGGCCTGATTCATGGGCAAAGGCTAATTCGCAAATTCACGCTTCATTACCGGAATGATGCGCTCAACATACTCAGCAAGAATGTCTTGATCCCAAGGCGGACGTATCGCAACATTCAACATCTTGGCGCCAGCTTCAAAAAACTTCGCCACCTGCTCGACGGCATCTTTGGGACGACCGTGAAGTGTGCCCTCAATTACTCGCTGTGCCGCTGGGCCCCATTGGTCTTCCATTTTTTTACGTACCACTTTTGGATCATCATCAGATAATGCCCACATCAAGTTGATGCTGCGCTCGACTTCGTTTGGATTGCGTCCAGCCTTTTCACACCAATCATCAAGGATCGAATTGAGCTCGGCATACTCCGTTGGCGGCACGTACGCAGCGTTCCAACCGTCGGCATAAGCGCCCGCCATGCGCAGAGTTTTGGTACGGCCAGTACCGCCGACCCAGATTGGAAATCTCCCCAACGGCGCTGGATTTATCGCCGCATCTACCAGTTCGACACCCTCTCCGGAATGAGTAACCCTCACACCCTTGCGCCATTCATTGATCACTTGCAGTTGGTGTTCAAGTGTCCTCATACGCTCGGCGATCGGTGGAAAATGGACTCCGAAGGCTTTCGCTTCTTGGTCATGCCATCCGCTTCCCATACCCATCTCAAATCGACCACCAGAAATATGGTCAACAGAAACTGCTCCTTTGGTGAGGATTCCAACATTTCGGTATTGGGAGCAAAACACAAGACAACCTAGACGCGCATTTTTCGTATCTGCCGCCAAGGCACCGAGCATCGAGAAGGCTTCATGATGCTCAATGGTGCCATTAGCAGGCGGGGTCTCGTAGATGTGATCCCAAAGAGAAATCCAGTCAATCCCTACCGAGTCCAACCATGTCCATAACTTGCGGAGCTCGGCCACCGAGGTGTTTTGGGGCCCAAGATGAATTCCAAATTGCATTTAGTGACTTTAGACCCGACCCATTCCCGATACGGTGAGACGCAATCGATTGCGTTCGGTGCCAATTGCCGCTGCCACGATTTATTGGAGGTAAGCGATGAATGTCCTGCTGTGCGAAACCGCACAATCACCGTTACAGAACATGGCCACGCTCTTGGGTGGGGCACCCGATGTAAAGGTAGTAGCAGTAGCTCGAACTGGGCGCGAGGCACTGAAGGCACTCAATAGCGGACCGATAGACCTATCAATTCACTCCGAAGACACGGTTGACCTCGCACGATTTATTCGTCACGAACTTCGTGATGAGATTGCGGAATCAGTTTCCCGAGTGGTGGCTACAGAAGCTCCCACGACCCCCTTGATTGTCAAGGCACACCAACTTGGCTTCGATGGCATCTTGACTAGTCCCCGATCGTCAGCAGAGCTAACCGCTGAACTAAAGGCTGTACTTGCCAGACAAAATTTGTTGTCCGAACACCCGATTATCAAGTCACTTGACCTGAGCCCTGGCGCACTCGATCGACGCATACAGTACGCAAATCCCATTGAAATTGGAATTGCAGACCTCATGGGAATTGGTTTAACGGACCAAGACATTTCCACTGCGATGCAATTGAGCTTGCAAAGTGTGCGTAACCACATTGAATCACTGCTGAATGCAAATGAGTTGTCCAACCGCACACAGTTAGCCGTGTTACGGGCAATTGATTGGTCGATTCCCGACTTCGCGTAGCGATGTCGGCTTTGAATCGGTAACCAAAATGCCCGAACCTGAATTCCGTATCCTCTCCGAATTATTGAGCGTCGAAGATTTCGTTGATGAACCCGTGTTTACTGATGTAACCGATCATGGCGAGGTGTACACGCGATATCGCATTACCCGATTTACGCACGAGGTATTTCACCACCCCGCACAATGGACGCACCTTGCGAATGTAACCCCGGAGCGTTCGCCCGGTATCGGAGTTGCAAAGCTACGAGTATTAGATCGGTCAATTGACGAGTCCGAAGTAACACTTACTCAACTCAACGACTGATTACCGTCGTCGATTACTCGGCGAATACCACTGGCGTTCCGATAGTGCCAACGCTCACAGCTTCACCCACCGCCGGTATTGCACCCGCAGTGATTCTGACAGTAACTCGCTCGCCGTTTTCAAATCGCACGCCTATTGCAGCGTCGTGACCGTAATAAGTGGTTGTCTCCACCCGGCCCCGCACCCCATCACTTACCAACTGCAGATGCTCGGGGCGGAACATTACGGTCACATTGCCATTGTCTTTCGTGTACGGAAGTTGACCAAACACATGGGCAATGTGACCACCAGTTGCAACTCCGCGAACAAAATTCGCCTCGCCCACAAAGCCCGCCACATGCTTGTTCTTTGGACTTTCATAAATCTCACGTGGGCTACCGGCTTGAGCGACGCCTCCATCGAGCATCACGATCACGTGATCAGCAATTGACATTGCTTCGGCTTGATCATGGGTGACCATCACTGTTGTAGTGCCCGTCTTCCGGAGAATTGCGTGTACTTCATCGCGTACTTCGATTCTCATCGCCGCATCAAGTGCCGAGAATGGCTCATCCATCAGCACCATTCGTGGCTCGGGTGCCAATGCTCGCGCCAGCGCAACTCGTTGCATCTGGCCGCCAGAAATCTCATCTGGCCGCCGGTCACCCAAACCATGGAGACCCACAAGACGCAGCATTTCTTCAACACGCTGCTTGGCCCCACGGCGCAATCCAAAGGCCACGTTTTCAGCCACCGTAAGGTGCGGAAACAGTGCGCCATCCTGTGGCACATAACCGATGCCGCGTTTTTCGGGATTCACTCGTAATTCGGTATCCGATACACAAACACCATCCATCACGATTTCGCCAGTGGACGGTGAATCAAAACCGGCAATTAGACGCAATATCGTGGTTTTGCCTTGACCCGAAGGCCCAACAATCGCCGCAATTTCTCCATGACCAACAGTGAATGAAATCTGGTCAAAGATCTTGGTTGTGCCGAATGTCTTGCTCACATAGCGAAGTTC
>CAIYHK010000001.1 GCA_903925985.1 uncultured Actinomycetes bacterium | reverse complement strand
GATGCTGCGCAGACTCTTGATGCGCGTCGCCCTGATCCAGCACGCTTGCTCACTGCATACAACCAGAGTGCAAGCACACTCAACTTGTTGCGCGCTTTCACCAAAGGTGGTTTTGCTGATCTGAGTCGCGTGCACTCATGGACCCAAGAGTTCGTTGGTTCAAGCCCTGAGGGTCAGCGCTATGAGTCAATTGCCGCCGAGATTGAGCGGGCATTGCTATTCATGCGCGCCTGTGGCATTGATGTCGAATCAAACCCCAACCTCCACGAAGTGGACGTTTACACTAGCCACGAAGCACTTCTGCTTGGCTACGAGCAAGCACTCACTCGTGAGGACTCCCTAACTGGCGACTGGTACGACTGTTCCGCGCACATGCTTTGGATCGGTGAGCGCACCCGCGATTTAGATGGGGCCCACGTTGAATTCCTACGCGGTGTAGGCAACCCGATTGGTTGCAAGGTTGGCCCGAGTACTTCGCCTGACTACCTGCTCGAACTATGCGCAAAGCTCAACCCCGCCCAACAGCCTGGACGTCTCACACTCATTTCTCGAATGGGAGCCGACACGGTTGAGGATTCCCTGCGTCCACTTCTAAAGGCCGTGAAGGCCTCCGGGCATCCAGTCGTGTGGGCGTGTGACCCGATGCATGGCAACACAATCACATCAACCACCGGGCGTAAGACCCGCCGCTTTGAAGATGTCATGCGCGAGATCGCTGGATTCGTGAAGGCACATCATGCCGAAGGCACTTGGCCAGGTGGAATCCACATCGAGCTCACCGGTGAAAATGTGACCGAGTGTCTAGGTGGCGCTGATGCCCTCTCAGATACGGATCTCGACCATCGTTACGAGACCATGTGTGATCCACGCCTGAACGCCCGCCAATCACTTGATTTGGCGTTCCGCGTTGCCGAATTGATGCGTGACTAGCGTTCAACGCTGATGCGTGCATTTGATCTGATTGGCGATTGGCCAACCCGTAATGTCGCCGTGGCGGTGCTCCACGATGCTTCAATCATTGACACATTCGGCGACATTGAATCGCGCTTCCCAATTGCCTCTGTTTCCAAACTCTTCACCGCTTGGGCTGTTCACGTTGCGACAGAAGAGGGTTCGGTAACCCTTGATGACGTGGTCACAGAGTCCGGCGCAACCGTTCGCCACCTTCTCGCACATGCCGGTGGTTTCCAACTCGAAGGCGAGACAACCGTTTCTGCCCCTGCGACGAAGCGCATCTATTCAAATGCGGGCTATGAAGTGCTCGCTGAGTTTGTCGCACAGCGAACTGGCATGCCTTTTGATGAATATCTAGACGAAGCCGTAGTGCAGGGAATCGGTTCAACCTCAGCCGAACTCATTGGCTCCCCCGCCAAGGATGTGATGGCAAGTGTGATGGACGTGGTGCGTCTTGCAGTGGAGATGCAGCGGCCGTCATTAATCTCGCAAAGCACTTTGATCGAAGCGATAACCGTGCAGTTCGCCGAACTCGAAGGAATCGTGCCGGGATTCGGCAAATTCAGCCCGTGCCCGTGGGGGCTTGGTCCGGAGATTCGTGGTGCAAAATCTCCACATTGGACGGGCACGCGCAATAGTGCGTCTACTTTTGGGCACTTTGGTGCAAGTGGCACATTCTGTTGGATTGATCCAGTGGCAAATGCGGCTTGCGTAATGCTGTCTGACTTGCCTTTTGACAAGTGGGATAAAACTCTGTGGACGAAATTCAACGATGCCGTGCTTGATGAGATCGGCTCCCGTGCCTAGGGCACATTGATCATGCCGTCACAATTCGAAACCCAAGATGTACAGCGCAGCATGCTCGTACTTTCACTCACCAGCTTTGGCACGGCTGCTGCAAACAGTGTGATCTTTGCGGCGTTGTCTGACTTGCAGGATAAATACGGATTCACCGATGCAAAGCTTGGCTTCATTGCTTCGGCTGGATTTTTCTGTGGCCTTCTCACCCAGTTGTTCGTCGCACCCATCGCCGACCGGGGCAATCCAAAACGATTGATCACTTTCGGTTTGCTAATGGCGATTGCCGGATCT